>JANMMV010000082.1:0-11489 GCA_031373565.1 Saprospiraceae bacterium | reverse complement strand
CGCTGCTACAGGAACCAAGCATTGAGATGATTGAAAGTGCAAAAAGAAGGTTTTTCATTTTATTAGGATTTGAATGTTAATTATGTTGGTAAAACGGTGTAAAGTACCAAAAAGTGTCAAAAAATCGACTAATATTGGGTTTTAATAGATTTTTGGACCTAAAGAAGAAAAAAAACATGCAAGCAGCAATCAAGCCTTACCAGTCGTTATTCTTTAAAGCAAGTTTTACGATGAAAATTATGAGAATAATATCCATCTTCACATTTTTTAGTATAGTTGTGAGTTTTCAGTCCTGTTCTACATCTTCAGTAGAGACTGACTACCTCATATTTGGCCACTTTTATGGTGAATGCGTTGGCGAAGGTTGCATTGAGATCTTTAAACTGACTGACACTGTCTTGTATGAAGATAGTAATGACATTTATCCGAATCCAGCTAACCAAAGTTATGACGGTAATTTCAAGGCTTTATCGAATGAAAAATTCGTCCTGGTAAGGGAACTTAAAAATAACTTTCCTGATGAACTACTGGATGAAAAGGATTCAGTTATCGGGCAACCCGATGCTGGAGACTGGGGCGGATTATACGTAGAAGTAGTAGAAAATGGCACCAAAAGAGCTTGGAACATAGATACTATGAAGGACAATGTACCATCAAAATACCATACGTTTGTAGATCAAATACAGGAGAAAATAGCTTTGATAAATAAATGATACCTGCAAAATATCGAGACAAGCTATCTTTTATTGTTGGCATTCTATTACTAGGATTGTCCTGCGACAGTGAATGTAATTGTGAACCTCCGCCTGAAGACAGTAATACTTGTTATTTTGCATTCTTTGAGGATTTTAAACGCAAACCAGAAGCATTGAAAATATCAGAATATCGATATCGAAGTGAAAATGTGTACCTCATGGAAACTCGGATGCCCGCACAAGATGGATCTCATCCTGTGATCAATATCTATTGTGACACAATCTGTTACTTAGGAAATATTTCTCCACTATCTTGCGCTAAAGACTTAGTTTATACAGCACTCGTTTGGCAAAAATAAAATCTACAAATATGAAATACGTATCTCTAATCATCCTATTTGTCTGCGTCTTTTTCAGTTGTGAAAAGAACTGTGACTGTGTCGCGCCGCCTTTCAGTGATTCTTGTCTAGGAGATAGTTTTGATGAATTTAGAGCTAATCCGCAAGCAATTCGGATCGACGAATACACAAAAAATGGTGAATCCTACTATCTCCTTGATGCGGGCGAGAGTCATTATGATGGTACTAGTCCTATTTTAAATACTAAGTGTGATTCTGTTTGTTATTTTGGTGGATGGGTTCAGCAAACATGTTTCCAAGAAATGACTTTCAAACAAAATATTTGGACGCGTTAGCAATGTTATCACAACCTTTAGGATTTTAGGTATTCAAAAAAAGCCTATCCAAAAATTTTCGGATAGGCTTGTAATATGTATAGATATGGTTAAATGTCTTTTTGAGCAAGGACAAATCTTTAGTCATCAATCTGCCCAGATGTTATTGTTTTACTATTTTGTGAACTACGAACCCTATTGAAGTCTCCATTTTTATAATGAAGACACCTTTAGGTAAGACAGACATGTCAATGCTCGGGTTTTCTTCTTCATTTGTCATCTGTAACAATAACTTACCATCGGTACTAAAGATCGAAATGTGGCTTGCATCTCCAGCATTTTTGATGTGCAACATATCTGAAACTGGATTAGGATAGAATTCAATATTTGCTCTTACTGTGGCAATCTCATTTGAATTTACTTCTTGTAGTAGCGTAACCTGTTTGAGATCACTAATATTACTGCCCGTGATACCTGAGATAACAACCGCATCTATATATACGACATCATCGTTTTCGGAAGCATCGCACATGATTCTAAATTGAGCATTGTTATGCAAAACTCCCGTGCGTGTTGCAGTTACAGTGTATAATGACAAATTATTAAAATTAGTGCCTGCTACAAATGTTGCTATCGTAGTCCAACTACTTCCATTGTAATATTGTACCATGAAGTCTTCACTGTTCTCCATGCCTTCTGCCCTAAATTTGAATGTTATCGAAACAGCATTATATTGTGCTAAATTATATGGCGGTGAAGTCATAGCCGATGCTTCTAGGGTATCATCTCTCAAACGAATAGAAGATTGACCTTCTGGAGACATAGTACCTGTGTATCTATAACAATCAACGCCTCCATCAATCCATCCGTCCCAAGCTGTTTCGAAATAGTGTCCGCTCAACACAGTGGTAGTTCCACCTCCATTACCGCCACCACCGCCACCGCATGGTTGGCAGTTTGGTCCACCGCAATCTATAGCGGTTTCGCCGTTGTTCAGAATACCATCACTGCAAGAAGGACAGGCTGGACAATTTGGTCCACCGCAATCAACACCTGTCTCACTACCATTTTTGATACCATCAGTGCAAGAAGATGTAGGTGGAGCAGTAGTTTTATATCCTTTAATCACAACGGCATCAATATATACTACATCGGAATTGTCATCCGCATCTGCTTGAAACCTAAATTGTGAATTGGCAGACAAAGGTCCAGAGATTTTTACTTTGCGTGTGTAGACTTGATCATTTAGAAAATCTGTTGCGTAGACATAAGACCTCACCGTCGACCATGTACTACCATTATAATATCTCAACCAAAAATCTTTTGAGGTTTCGAATCCTACGGCTCTAAATTTGAATTCAACGGTCACAGAGTCGTAGGTATTAAGGACAAATGCTTGAGAAGTCATAGCAGATTGCTCTAATTCGTTGTCTCTCAATCGTATAGAGTATGTGCCTTCTGGTGATAACGTGCCAGGATATCTGTAACAGTCTATACCACCGTCTAGCCAACCATTCCAGTCAGTTTCAAAATAGTGGCCAGCAATATTTGTTATTTGTACATTACCGCTACCACCGCCACCGTTGTTGCAAGGGTTGCAATTGGGTCCACCGCAATCTAGCCCAGTTTCTCCATTGTTTTGTATGCCGTCGTTACATGAAGGACAAGCAGAACAGTTGGGTCCGCCACAGTCTACGCCAGTTTCACCGTTATTTTGAACACCGTCATTACAAGCAGGACAAGCAGGACAATTTGGTCCACCACAATCTACTCCTGTTTCAAGGCCATTTTTGACACCATCTGTGCATGTTGGTCATGCTGGGCAAGTGGGACCACCACAATCAATGCTAGTTTCAAGGCCATTTTTGATGCCATCTGTGCAAGTAGGACAAACGGGGCAGGTAGGCCCACCACAATCAATTCCAGTTTCCTGACCATTTTGAATACCATCGGTACAGGTAGCGGTACCACCCGTTGCCGTTGCGCAGAAAGATTTGGTCTCTGTTAGCCCAAAAGCACCTCCACTGATTAACGTCGTGGTTCCTTGTTTTATATTGTAAAATCCTTGGCCGAATGCGCAACATATGCCATCGCCATAAGCGTCATTGATCGTAAAAGTAAAGCAGGCCGTCGATAGACACAAAGGTATCGTTTGTGTACTGTTGGGTATTGAATATCCGCCGCCAGAGAACAAAATAGTGCCTGCCGAATTCTTTATATTCCAAGTTGTTTCAGTTGGGTAATTATCAAGCTTTATAGTCAAAACTAGGTTATTTTGAGTACATGGCGGTGTTCCTCCGCCACTACCGCCACCAGACCCGCCGCCGCCAGAACAAGCTTGTAGACATGATGCGGCGATTACTTTATTTCTAATGACATTTCCCGGTTGTGATCCAAATCCATTGGCGAAATTGATTCCTGCATTTGTCAAATGGCAGTAAGACATGATAGTACCGCCATTGGTTGGCAAGGGTGGAGTAGGGCAGCTACCTTCAGGAGCATAGCATCCATCTATTGCGGTGCCATTACCATTCCAAACACAAGCATGTGTATGTTGAGAACCAAATAGATGTCCAAATTCGTGCGTACAAACTTCAACAGTCCAGCTAAAGGTAGGCACGTTTAGGTAAGTAGATCCGATACCTGCATAGCTCATACTAATATCTGGATTGGTCCGACACAAGCCATCTACGTACGCAACACCGCCACTCGCCTTGTAAGAAAGTAATTGGGCTAGATTGCCATTAAAGCCTTGTCTGTAAGCGGTAAAGGCATTCAACATGCCAATAGAAGTAGTAGAGTTATAAGGACTTGGGGTTGACCAAATGACAATTTCAGAAACCAATGTGTTTATCTGTTCATTTGAATAGAGTGTACTTACTTGATTGAAAATTCCTGTAACAAAGGTTGTTACATTTGCATTGCTGCTGCCTTTATTTATGTATATGTCGTTGTCCACTTCGATGTATAACCGTGTACAGTCCGTCAATGCTCTTTCGCCATTTGACCCTTCGCCATGCAATTCCTTGTCACTGTAAGCGGTCTTGTCATCAGGGGTTGCACACACATGAGACAATTTTTCCATAATTTGATCATCTTGATATAAGATGGTTACGTCTTCATCTGCAAGCTTTCCTAGAACCATATTGCCGCTGGCATTGGGATGAGAAATCACACCCATCACTTCGGTCTCGAATATAGAGATAGCGACGATTGATTTAGATTGACCACGTATAATGCCGCGATAATGTTTACCTGGATTAATTTTGACAATGTCCATTGATGGGGCCGATCGCACAACGAAATCTTCGGTGAGTGGATTGATTTCTACTAGGTCAAGTATAATATTACTTCGACCTGATTGCGGCAATGATAAGGAAATAAATGGACTTTCAGTTCTTAGAATGCGCGAGCGTATTTCTTTGTCTGACGTGAGTAACGAATACTCTTTCAACTCAACTGGAAGACTGGATCTACTTTGAATATTTGAAAGAGAAAAGAGAGAATATATTGTCGGTTCGGTCGTTTGTCTGGCATTAGACACTAGTTGCGATGGTTGCAATACTTGTTGGCCTGTCATCATGTTGATAGACATAATGCAAAGCAATAGGAAGAAAAATCTGCTCATAAAATTCGTCATTTTATTCCAACTATGTATTTAAACAATAATAGGAATAGGTTAAATAAAAAGAGACAATCTACATTTAGAAAGTCGCAAGTTTGATTTCTATTGGGATTATAAATGACCGTTTGCACCGCAATGATAACATGTTTAAACCCCATTTATATTGCAAATTGTTGTCTTTTTAATAAAAATGGTTGCTTACCACTAAGAAGCGTAATGGTAATCACCCAATAATTATGCCGATATTACAAATGTTTGATATATAAAGTACCATCATATTTTATGTAGAATGCAATTGCGAAATAATATTTTAAAATGTTGCATTCTACTTGCTTAACTAAACATAGAATTAATATTTTTAGTTATTTATTTTGATTTTTATAGTTTTGCTAATGAAAAAATATATTCTAATAGTGGATTATATTTAGTACTTGGGACCTAAATCAAGTTTCAAAGGCTTGAGCAATCAAGGCCTTATGGACTTTAAGATCAAATTAACATGGCTCGGATAACATAGATGACTTATTTTCGTTAAATTTGTGCTATAAATTATCAATCATGAAAAAATATTCAATTTTATTTTTGACTCTATTGCTCCTTATTTTTACTGCCGCTACCGTTGAAGCACAATCAAAAACCAAGCGTAGTTCGGCATCTACTGCGAAAAGTAAGAAAAAGACAAAGGAACCATTCGATCTCAAAAAGCATTTAAATCCTGAGCTATATATAGGAAATTTAGGTTTTTTCAATGGATTGTACATTTCAAGTAAGGCAAATGTTGGTTATAAGTTCAATGATCGATTTTCAGCTGGGCTAGGAGCGAAGATTTTCTATAATCAAATCGCAGTTCAAGGCGATGATCCAAGCCTTTTTGACAAAGGTGGTTTTATCTTCGCAAGAGGAAAGATTACAGATAATATTTTTGCTCAAGTTGAGTATAACAGCACGAATTTTGCTGACCGAACCGTAGAATTTAATTCCCCGCTGATAGGAGGCACTTTTAATTATCCCACTTTTGGCTTAGGATATTCAAGTGGACAGGGTCCATGGACATATAATGCAACTCTTTTTTATGTGTCAAGTAGTGATGTTCAAGACTATACTTCAAACATCCTTGAGTATTGGGTAGGGGTATCATATAATTTCTAATTACTACTTTGATAAGGATATTGTATGATAAAAATTGGTAAAACAGATTTAGGGGATTTTCCGCTTTTATTAGCGCCTATGGAGGATGTAAGTGACCCACCATTTAGGTCCGTCTGCAAGGATCAAGGGTGCGATCTTATGTATACTGAGTTTATTTCTGTGGAAGGTTTGATCCGTGATGCGACCAAAAGTATTCAAAAACTTGATATCTATGATGATGAGCGTCCGATTGGTATCCAGATCTTCGGTGCTGAGATTGACTCAATGACGATGGCGGCCGAAATTGTAGAAAGAGCTAATCCAGAACTACTAGATATAAATTTTGGTTGTCCAGTTAAGAAAGTTGTTTGTAAAATGGCAGGCGCTGGTATCCTTCAAGATATACCGAAGATGATCAGACTTACCGAGAATATCGTCAAGGCTACTTCCTTGCCCGTTACCGTCAAAACAAGACTCGGTTGGGATGAAAATACGCTGAATATTGAAGAAGTAGCAGAGAGGTTGCAAGATGTTGGAATCAAAGCATTGTCAATACACGGACGGACACGCAAGCAAATGTATAAGGGCGAAGCAGACTGGTCCCTTATCGCTAAAGTAAAAGAAAATCCTAGAATCAATATTCCGATCTTTGGTAATGGTGATATCGATAGTCCACAAAAAGCGCTTGAATATCGAAATCGATATGGTGTCGATGGGATCATGATCGGGCGAGCAAGTATCGGATATCCGTGGATATTTCGCGAGGTAAAACATTTTTTTGCAACTGGAGAAATGTTGCCACCCCCGACATTAGAAGAGCGCATTGACGTAACTCGCAAACACTTTCTGCGTAGTGTAGAATGGAAAGGGGAGAGAGTGGGCATAGCTGAAATGAGAAGGCATTACACCAATTATTTTAGAGATCTTCCGAACATAAAAGTATACAGAGCTAGATTAGTAACCGCACCTACAACAACAGAAATCCTTGATATTTTTGAAGAGATAAAAGAGATGTATCAGGAAGAAATGTTGTTTGAATCTGTGATGTAGTACCTCAAAAAATAAGCAATCATTGGTATTCACTATAAAGCCCCACGAGCATAAAATATTTGAACTTATCGCTTCTGCAGCTGATGATCTTGGCGTACCAGTATACGTCGTCGGTGGTTATGTACGTGATAGACTACTGGGCCGTGATTCAAAAGATATGGACGTAGTATGTGTCGGTGATGGTATCGCTTTGGCCGAGCAAATTGCATCCAAATTGCATCCAACACCGCATATAGCTATCTACCGTCGATTTGGAACGGCTATGATCCGTCACAAGGATTTGGAGATAGAATTTGTAGGTGCAAGAAAAGAATCGTACAGCCCTGACTCTCGAAAACCTGCTGTGGAAAATGGTACACTCGAAGACGACCAGTTCAGGAGAGATTTTACGATCAATGCGATGGCTCTAAGTCTAAATAATGCTGATTTTGGCCAAATTATCGATCCCTTTAATGGGTTTAGAGATTTAGAAGAAAAGAGAATTCAGACTCCGCTTGACCCAGATAAAACGTTTGATGACGATCCATTGAGAATGATGAGAGCGATCAGATTTGCTACTCAGTTATCATTTGACATTATGCCAGAAACGATGGCATCCATCAAAAAAAATGCACATCGCATCACGATCGTATCAAGAGAACGAATCATTGTTGAGCTCGAAAAAATCATCATGACTAGTAAACCTTCCATAGGTTTCAAAATGCTGTTTGATACCGGGCTTCTACATACTATCCTACCAGAGATGACAGCCTTGCATGGCGTAGAAATAAGAAACAACTTAGGACACAAAGACAATTTTTACCATACGCTTGAAGTCTTAGATAATATTTGTCTTGATACGCAAAACGTTTGGCTTAGATGGGCAGCGATTATGCACGATATTGCAAAGCCACCGACCAAAAGATTTGACCCGGTAATCGGATGGACATTCCATGGACATGAGGCACTTGGCGCCGCAATGGTCCCGCGTATTTTCAAAAAAATAAAACTACCGTTAGATAACAAGATGAAGTATGTTCAAAAACTTGTCATGCTTCATTTACGACCTATCGCGCTGACTAATGAGCATGTGACTGATTCAGCTGTTAGGCGATTGCTGTTTGATGCTGGCGAAGATATTGATGATCTCATGACACTCTGTAAGGCAGATATCACTTCAAAAAATGAAGGGAAAGTCCAACGATACAAGGAAAATTACCGTGTGTTGATGGATAAAATCAAGGAAGTAGAAGAAAAAGACCATCTGCGAAGCTGGCAACCACCGATATCTGGCGAGCAAATCATGGCGTTGTTTAATATTCCTCCTTCTCGTGAAGTGGGTATTCTTAAAACGGCAATCCGTGATGCTATCTTAGATGGAATCATACCCAACGAGTATCAAGCAGCTTACGATATGCTAATCGAAAAAGCTAAAGAACTGGGGTTGTAGAAAAAAACTAAACGAAGGCGATTATATGCCAAAATATACTAATCAAGAACGCAAAGGGATCATTATGCTTTTAGTAGTAGCATTAATGGCGCTTATGGGTCCGCAACTTGTTTTGTATTATGCTTCAAAAAACCAAGTGCCATTAGTGATTACTAATATACCTTTTGATACTTTATCGGTTTCGGATGTTGATTATAAAACAGATAATAATTGGAATGACTGGTCAGATTGGGATAATAAAGGGGATGATAAAAGGGACGATGAAATAAACCCATACAAAGTCAAAGAACGATTTACTTTCAATCCTAATACGATAAACTATGATTCACTGTTGCGATTGGGTTTTTCGACTGTATCAGCTAAAACCCTTATCAAGGCGAGAGATGGTGGTTTTGTTTTTAGAAAGGAGAAGGATCTTCTCAAGATCTACAATATCGATTCGAATTTAGTCCAATCATTGTCTCTCTACGTAAAATATGATCTTGGTTTAGTTAAAAATGAATTTGTTGCCCTTACGTATCCAAAAGCGCAAATAGAAATTATTGAAATCAATAGTGCGGACAGTAGCCAATGGGAACAATTACCCAATATTGGTGCAGGGACCATCTATAAAATCAACAAGCACAAAAAGGCCTTGGGTGGCTTTATCTCCATCAATCAATTGAAAGAAGACAAGATTGTAAATGATACTGTTTTTGATGCGATTATACCATATCTAACTGTTGATAAATCCAAAATCAAGAAACTTAATATCAATATTGCAGTTTTTCGGGATCTCATAAAACATCCCTATTTAGATGCCAAAGCGATTAATGCTATAGTCAATTATCGAGAACAAAATGGAGGTTTTAAAGATCCAAAAGATATCAGAAAGATCATTTCGCTTAGCAAAACTGTGGGTGCTAAAATCCTACCTTATCTAGGAGTAGAATGATGCGTTGGATCACGTTTACCCATTCTAATTTGTACCTTCTCCCTTCTCCCTTCTAGCGTAGTTCAAGCAATGTGCACCGATATATATCGGTATAGAAGTTCGGTCACTGAGCAAAGCCGCAATCCTATTTTTCTGCCTTATAACTTGGCAACTTACGGTGCTGGATTAGATATTAACGTGTGAACATTATCAATCTCCTGAAGAATCTCAGCAGTAAGTACAAGCTCGTAGCTGCCGATATTCTCTTTCAATTGGTCGATAGTCGTGGCACCTATAATATTGGCCGTAACAAATCTTCTGCTGTTGACAAACGCGAGAGCTAACTGAGTAGGTGTCAATCCATGTCGTTCTGCGATATCAACGTATAATTTTGTAGCTTCAAGAGAATTAGGTCCGTTATAGCGAGCTAAATTTTTGAATTGATTGATACGATCGTTGGGTGAATCATTTCCTTTCAAGAACTTTCCGGTCAATCTACCAAACCCTAATGGTGAATATGCCAATAGCCCAATATCTTCGCGAATACTCATCTCAGCCAACCCTACTTCATAAGACCTATTAAGGAGATTATATGGGTTTTGAATACTTACAGGACGATCTATCCCGAGCTTATCACACACTTGGATGCATCTCATCAAGCCCCACGATGTTTCATTGGACAAGCCCCAAGCTCGTATCTTTCCTGATTCTATCAGATCACCAATCGTTGATATACTCTCTTCAAAATTATCAACCCAATTATCATTTTCGTCATGTGTGTAGCCCAACTGCCCAAAATAATTTGTTTTTCGCTCAGGCCAGTGAAATTGATATAAATCCACGTAGTCTGTTTGTAACCTTCCCAAACTCAACTCAATCGCTTCTAATAATCTAGGTCGACTAAATCCCAGATTATCACTTATATGTCTAAAATTTGGGTTAGGACCTGTCGCTTTAGTTCCTAGGATGATTTTACTTCTGTTACTAGTCTTTTTAAACCAAGTTCCCAAAATTCTCTCCGTACTTCCTTGTGTCTCTGCACGACCTGGTACAGAGTACATTTCTGCTGTGTCAAAAAAATTGATTCCGTTTGCGAAGGCATAGTCCATCTGCTCATGTCCATCTGCCTCAGAATTCTGTTGCCCAAATGTCATCGTACCCAAGCAAATAGTACTCACTGACCACTCAGTCTTTCCAAGTTTGTTGTAATGCATGCTTAAAAATTTTTATTGAAAACCAAACCACCATTTCTTGACAATGTTCACTACTTGCTCAAGCTTCCTACGATGCCCTGTGTTTAAAGACCACTGTAAAATGCTCTTTATTGTTTAATCAAGTAATCATTTAAAGGCATTTTCGATTTTCCATTTGACTTTCTTCATTTTCGATTTACCCTTCACCGTTCACCATTTGTCTTTCTTCTTTTCGCTTTTTGCAATAATAATTATGCACCTTCTGTGAACCTTCTTTACCCAATTGAGTGTTATACTGCCTATTACTTTACTTTTCAATAAAATTATACGATATGTATCCGATAGAACTCACTATGCCAATGGCAAAAGATCTCAACGAATTTGGATTTGAGAGCCTTACTTCTGCGGAAGCAGTGACAAAAGCACTTGAAAACAAGGAAGGTACTGCCTTGCTTGTTGTGAATTCAGTTTGTGGTTGTGCTGCAGCTAATGCTAGGCCAGCCGCCAAATTTGCTGTCAAGAACGGTAAAACACCAGATAATCTTTATACAGTGTTTGCAGGGGTAGATACGGAAGCAGTTTCAAAGGCAAGAGAATTTTTAGCACCATATCCACCTTCATCGCCTGCTATGGCGCTTTTCAAAGATGGTAAATTGGTACACTTTATAGAGCGAAGAAATATAGAAGGATATTCAGCTCAAATGATAGCCGATAATCTTTTGGCTGCATTCGAAACGCATTGCTAATGTAGGGGCAAATATTGTCCTTGAGGGTGCTTAATTG
>JANMMV010000045.1:0-2010 GCA_031373565.1 Saprospiraceae bacterium | reverse complement strand
ATAGCCTACTCTCACCAGTTTTCGGCATCCCTGTCCTACTCTTTATGGTTTTCGGATTCCCCAAACTATTTTAAATAAATGCACTTAGTCTTTTAGGCACCTAAGCGGAATGCCTTGTTTTTGATCTGCTGCTGATGTAGTTGTTAATTCTGAAGTATTCCAAGTAAGTCTACCTTTTTTATAATTGTTTGAAAAACCTGCATAAGTGGTTGTCCAGAATTCGCCCCATAAATTTATACTTGATGAATAGGCCCCAGTTGTTGGATCTCTAAAACCAGTAGGTACTCCTGTGAATAAATAAGCGTCAGTTGCTCCTGAATTCGGACTGCTCCAATAAGTTAAACCAAGTTGCTTCAATTTACCTCCTGAATTTGTTCCAAGAAATGTTTTCAATGTTAGAATTTCAGTTTCTGAAGGAATATGATAACCAATCGGGCAAACATTTTTACCACCATTAAAGGTTGTATTAGTTACATAATTATTATACAAAGCCCCGTATGGATCTTCGTAAATAACTTGATCATTATTATACCAACAGTATGCCGGCGCAGTCCACGCTGCCCAGGATGCATTTGAAGTTACATTTGTGATAATTGTACCATCATTAAATTTTGTAGTTCGTAGATTTGATCTGAGCCAAGTTTGAGAACCAATTTTTGCAACTCTGTATTTGTTGCCACTGCCATCCACTGCCCAATTTGCAGCACTTATACCTGGCATAATCCAGAAATCGTCTCCGCTCAATCTCAAAGTATCACCAGTAGCACTAACCATAATATCTTGTAACTCATTTGTAGGGTCAGAGTCAGCATCATTAACAGGAAAAGTGCTTAAAGCTTTTTTTAATATATTACCACTTGCATTTATTCCTAGTATTTCGGTTACAGTATTGTCTGTTGGTACTGTTGCTACTTTAAGATTACCTTGAACCTGTACTTCTTGCGCATAAGCATCGTTAAAATATAACATGGCTAATAAAGTAACATAAAATAACTTTTTCATTTTTTTGATTTTGTTTGATTTATTAATAATGTTGTTTCTATTTTTTCTTTGAGAGATTTGGTGTCTTCCACTACAAAAACATTGCTGTTTCCTTGTTTGGAGTGGATAGCGATGGCTTTGGGCTTGATGCCAAATACTTTAGTGTACTCTACATGATGTATCGCATCATATGGAATTTCTAGCGAGAGATCCGTTTCGCTAAAATCATGAAAAATAAATTGTAAGTGACTATCTCGGATTTCGAGCTCACCATTGAGTTGTTTGTTACCATCCCACAAGATTGCCTTCATTACATTTACAATTTGATGTAAAGATATTGGCAAAGATGTGCACTAAACCTGACGCATTACTAAGTGGTTTCGTCGGCTTGATAAGTGGTAGAATAGAGAATTAAATGGTTTGTTTAACTTTTAACCACATCGGGCAAATAAATACTAATGGTGATATGCGTTCCCTTTTCACTTGAGGTAGTGTTGATATTATAGAGCTTGTCTTTTGCGCTATTGATATAGTCTAAACGCTGAGATGTGATTTTCATAGCATGGGATTTGTGCGTCTTATTCTTTTGAATATCAGTGATTCCACGGCCATTATCTTTTATATCAATAGAAAGATAACTATGCTCTTTGGAGATATCAATCTGTATCTTACCACGTTGATCCATTCCTACCACACCGTGAAGAATGGCATTTTCGACAAAAGGCTGTATCAACAATGGCGGAATGTAAGTGGACCCTATATCGAGTTTATCTCCAATATTGATTGCATAATCAAAAGCATGGTTAAATCGCATTTGTTCTAGTTCTATATAGTTTTTGAGCATGTCTAGTTCATCAGATAGTAAGATGGTATTGGAAGTAGAAGCATCTAGATTTTGTCGTATGAGATTTGCAAAACGATTGAGATAATCCATGGCTTCTAACTTTTCGTTCTGCATGATAAAATTCTGAATCGAATTGAGGCAATTGAATATGAAGTGTGGATTCATTTGTGCTTGGAGGGCAGAGC
>JANMMV010000032.1:0-12586 GCA_031373565.1 Saprospiraceae bacterium | reverse complement strand
AATGTCGCAACCGCTGCTGGCGCAAAGGCGCTCGTGGATGCTGGTGTCAACGCTGTCAAAGTAGGGGTAGGACCAGGTAGTATTTGTACAACACGAATCGTAGCCGGAGTGGGAGTTCCACAGTTGTATGCTATAATGAGCGCTGCACATGGTATAAAAGGAAGTGGCGTTCCGATCATAGGAGATGGTGGCATAAGATATACTGGTGATATTGCCAAAGCTTTAGCAGGAGGTGCAAGTACTGTCATGGCAGGTTCGTTATTTGCTGGAACCGAAGAAGCCCCGGGTGAAACAATACTCTTTGAAGGTAGAAAATTTAAGGTATACCGCGGGATGGGTTCCCTTGGCGCTATGGAGCTAGGCAGTAAAGACAGATATTTTCAAGATGTTGAAGACGATGTAAAAAAACTCGTACCAGAAGGAATCGAAGGTCGTGTGCCATACAAAGGGTCGGTTTCCGAAGTCATGATTCAATATCTAGGTGGGCTCCGCGCCAGTATGGGATATTGTGGCGCTGCTACTATCCCTGATATGACCAACGCACAAATGGTAAAAATATCTAGCGCTGGAATCTTGGAAAGTCATCCTCATA
This sequence comes from Saprospiraceae bacterium, assembly GCA_031373565.1. Lineage (GTDB taxonomy): Bacteria > Bacteroidota > Bacteroidia > Chitinophagales > Saprospiraceae > OLB9. The sequence goes on along the minus strand of JANMMV010000032.1, from coordinate 11,994 downwards.
ATATTTCTATCACCAAGGAATCGCCTAACTATAGTAAGAAGATGTAAGTTTTTTTAAAGGTTAAAAAGTTGATGGGTTGATGGTTGATAGGTTAAGTTACCCCAAAAACTGGTGCTTCCATGCTGGTGGTGGAATCATGCAGGTATCTTTTTGGCCAAACCAGCGATATCGATTCTTGGCAATGATTCTGTAGACGAAATTACCAATACTGTCCGGGAGAACACTTAAAACTCGACTTGCCGCGGCTTGCCATGATCCAAGATTGTTGCCAATTTGTAATATGGCCACACTTTCAACAAAGATTTTACCTTTTTGCATCAAGATGATCGAATCTGGAAGTGCATTGCGATCGATCAAATCAAGCTCAGCAGCACTTTGTAGCGTCAGATAACGAAATTTTCCTTCCTTGTCGTGGTCTATTACATACTGAATAGCCCGATTGCAAAGCATACACACACCATCAAAAATGATGATGGGATTATCGTGCGATTTACTCATTAAGGTCTGTCTATCCATTTTTATGCAAATAAAGCTTCTAGTAAATCTCTCACATTGCCAAGTACTTCAATCCGAATACCAAATTGTTTTTTCTGGATCGTCTCCGATTTGTACTTAGCTATATAAATCGTTTCGAAACCTAATCTACTGGCTTCCAAGATACGCTGATCTGCGCGACTAACGGGTCGGATCTCACCTGACAATCCTACTTCGCCGGCAAAACAAATTTTCTTGTCTATATGTATATCGTGCAATGACGATATGAGTGCAACCACTACAGCAAGATCTATGGATGGATCGGTAACTTTGATACCGCCCGCTATGTTCAAAAAAACATCGCTTTGGCCGAAAGGAAGACCACATCTTTTCTCCAACACAGCAAGTAACATGGACAATCGCCGCAAATCAAATCCAGTAGATGATCTCTGTGGCGTGCCATAAACAGATGGACTTACTAACGCTTGCGTTTCTATCAGCAAAGGTCTTAGACCTTCCACGCTAGCAGCTATTGCGCTACCGCTGAGTATATTGTCATCAGGAGAAATCAAAAGCTCAGAAGGATTGGACACTTCCCTAAGCCCTGTCACATCCATAGCGTAAATGCCTATCTCATCAGTTGACCCAAATCTATTTTTGAGCGTCCTCATTATTCTATAAGCATAGTGCTGATCTCCTTCAAATTGTAATACCACATCTACTATATGCTCCAATAATTTAGGACCAGCGATGCCACCTTCTTTCGTGATATGACCGATGATAAATATCGGGATATTCGTTTCTTTGGCATATCGCTGAAGATCACTAGTAGCTTCCCTAACTTGAGAAATACTCCCTGGTGCACTGTCGATAAATGGACTAACAAGCGTCTGTATCGAGTCGATAATGATCAAATCTGGTTGAAGACTATTGGCTTCTTTCAAAATCTGTCCGACATTGGTTTCGGTGTATATATAGCAATCTGGACTTCCATTTGAGATCCTAGTTGCTCGCATTTTGATTTGTTCTTCGCTTTCTTCCCCTGATACATAAAGTACTTTTCGCCCCATATTAAGCGCCACTTGCAGCATAAGAGTTGACTTACCGATGCCTGGCTGACCACCCACCAATATTAACGAACCCGATACCAAACCACCGCCAAGTACCCTATCTAACTCACCATCACGCGTACTTACTCGAATCGTAGACAATGGTGTGATGTCGTCTAGCTTCTTGGGAATAACCTTGATTTTGGATGCGCCTTTCCAGATTTCATCTCTTTCAGTAATAGTTGATTTTTTCTCAATAATCTCCTCATGATAAGTGTTCCACTCACCACAAGAAGGACACTTGCCTATCCATTTAGGGGATTCAGCGCCACAATTACTACAAAAAAAAGAAGATTTTACTTTCACGAAAGAATTAGTTTTGTTGCAAAAGTAGCAATTATTATCGAGCAATTTTGATAAAAAGAACCAATAGAAATCGAGAGAAATACCAAATTACATAAAAAATTGCGCCTCAAGCATTTATGCAGTACTTGCTAATATTCAACAAGAAGAACGACTTGCAAACTTAAGTTTAGATCAAAAATAAAAACTATCAATTTGTTTTTTGGTATATCCGGAGTACCGTCTTGATCTCGCGTCTGTATTTTGAAATATGACTTTTGCATTTTGAAAAATAAACCGGTAAGCATGTGTGACTTTCTAGGAGACAATGCGTCGTAAAGATATAAGACAAATACAAAAGTATACTCCAAAAGTGGAGCGAAAGTAAATTGTTTTCAATTGGTTTTTTGGGGTTAGTCGAAGTTGGAACCTAGTTCTGACTTCGCTTTTAAATTTTTTTAAGGCAAAACGTTTTTTATACCAAAAATTTAAACACTTTTGCGCTTTAATTGTATTTATCTAGGTAGAGTGACTCAATATCTCTATTAAAAATATATTTTTCAATTGGTTTTTTGGGGTTATGCGGAGTTTAGGATTCATCCTGACTCCGCTTTTTCGTTAAAATTACTATCGATTACGATTTATTAAGGGAACGACATTTCTCGCCAGCACCCTAAAATCTCTTGGTCTAGCTAAATAAAAAAAATACCCTACCTTTGTTGGCTAATAAAATAGCATGTATCCAATAGACAAAGACCTACTCCATCGATTTATCATAGCCGGACTCGATGAAGATATCAAGGATGGCGACCACACATCATTAGCCTGCATACCTGTCAATGACCGCACAAAAGCCAAACTTCTTGTCAAAGAAGAAGGAGTCCTTGCTGGTGTTGAGATAGCAAAAGCCATTTTTGCTCATGTAGATCCCTCATCTACTGTCGAAGTACTTATTCAAGATGGGGAAGATATTAAATTCGGGGATATTGCTTTTTATGTCGAGTGCAATTCCCAAGCATTACTTAAGGCTGAACGATTGATTCTTAATACGATGCAGCGTCTCTGTGGTGTTGCCACGATGGCTAGTAGATTCGAATTTGAAGTAGAAGGATTGCCAGTAACTATTCTAGATACCCGCAAAACAACTCCGCTCAATCGTTTTCTAGAGAAATGGGCTGTCAAAGTAGGTGGCTGCGAAAATTATCGCATTGGATTATACGATTGGATCATGATCAAAGACAATCACGTAGATGCATGTGGATCGCATACCCAAGCGATAAAAGCAGTACAGAAATATTTAAGTGATAAAAAATTGAACCTAGGCATCACAGTGGAAGTGCGCAATCTCGTCGAACTCGAAGAAGTTCTTCAAGCGGGCGGCATCACTCGTATCATGTTTGATAATTTTGAACTGGCTATCATGAGAGAAGCAGTTGCCCATGTAAATGGACGTTTTGAGACCGAAGCATCAGGTGGCGTAAATCTTCAGACTGTTCGTAAGATTGCTGAGACAGGAGTAAATTTTATCTCTGTCGGCGCCCTTACTCACTCTGCTGGTACGCTTGATTTGAGTCTTAAAGTCATTAAAGGATCTTAATCTCAGTATATTTCTATGTCCAAATTAGATCAAATCTTACATTATTTTCCGCTTGCTGAACTCCCACTTTTGTTATCTGATGATCATATAGGTGATTTTGAAGATGCTAACGATCAGCTTCCGCAATCCTTTATCGAAGAATTCATCATGATCTGGGAAAACGATCCTGATGATGAAGTTACAGAATACATTGCATGTGCTTCATTGCCAAATACCGATACTTTCTACCCTATCGTATATTGGAAAGCCGGTTTACTGAGATATGATTTTATTCTAGCAACATTTGATAAGCGCGGCGAACTCATCAGTCGTAAATCTATCGCAAGCACAGTCATAGATGGCAATATTGTGAGAAAATCTGTTGCCTCTATTGAGCCAGATTATATTATTAATATCATCGCGGGACACTCGGTCGGTGGCGAAGACTTTGACCCTACGACATCCAAAGCATTTAGCATGGAAATCTTGACGACTGGAGAGATTATTTTTACCTTGGATAGCTTGGAAAAAATGTTGTAATAAGCCTCTCCGTCACAAAAGTTTGAAAATGGACAATACCTTAAAACAAAGCCTTTGGAGGCAGTTTGGCGCCAGTATAGACATGCTCAAAAATGCTATCTTGCTCTGCCCCGAACATTTTTGGGATACCGAAAAGAAATTTTGGTATAATGCATTTCACTGCGTATTCTTTTTGGATTATTATCTCACCCTTCCGCCGAATGGATTCACTCCACCGTCTTCTTTTGACCTTTCAGAATTTGAAGACAGAATGCCAGCGCGCACGTATACTCAAGAAGAAATTTTGGCTTACCTTCAATATTGCCGATCCAAATGCAAAGTATTTATCGATAATATTTCTGACTATGACACACTTTGGCAAAATGAATCAAAAACTATGACATACAACGTTGTAGAAATTTTGCTTTATAATATGCGACACGTGCAGCATCACGCTGCCCAACTCAATCTGCTTCTACGTCAAAACGTCAATGATGCGCCTGAATGGGTGTTTAACGGAGAAGATCTTTTGTAGGGTAAGCTTCAATTTAGTAGCAATATTTTGGCTTTCAGGGAAGCAAAATTCTATCGATGACTCGTAAATCGTTGAAATTTTCTATTTTGCAGCGACAATCATCAGAGCAAACATGGAACACACAGAACACAAAAAGAAATTTAGCCTAACTACTTTCATTTTTATCGGTCTGCTACTCGGCGTAATCGTAGGCACTTTTCTCAATCTTAATTGTAGCAAAGAGACCATCGCTTCTGCTGTCAACATCATTAAATGGGGAAACATCATTTTCCTAAAATTGATAAAACTTATTATCGGTCCATTGGTTTTGAGTACTTTGGTAGTTGGAGTGGCATCAATAGGCGATGCTGGCAAAGTGGGACGGATGGGAGCCAAAACGATAGGTTGGTTTTTGTTTGCGAGTGCACTTTCACTTTCTTTGGGATTATTATTTGTCAATGTTTTCAAACCAGGTCTAGCGTTTGCTGATCAAATAAATTCATTGGGCCAAACTGCACTTCCATCGACAGCCAATTTTTCAGTAGATCATTTCATGGAACAACTCATCCCAGAGAATATTTTTGTGGCCTTAAGTAGCCATAAAATGGTGTTGCAGATCGTCATATTTTCAATCCTATTTGGGCTGGCCACAGCGGCCATCGGTGAGAAAGGAAAACCCATCATCACTGCGATGGATGCGTTAGCTCATGTGATGCTAAAATTTACTAATATGATCATGTGGGTCGCACCACTTGCCGTTTTTTCGGCTATCGCCAATGTTATCGCTGAGAAAGGAATCGGCATCATGGTGGATTATGGAAGTCTTATCATCCTTTTTTACATTGCACTTCTGGTATTGTGGTTAGTATTACTCGGCTTAGGTTATATGTTTGTCAAAAAGCGCATTTTTAGTCTTCTCAATCACATTAAGGAACCGATAATTCTTGCTTTTGCTACCGCGAGCTCTGAATCTGCCTATCCTAAGTTATTGAACCAGTTAGAGCGGTTTGGTATCTCGGAAAAAATTGTTTCCTTTGTATTACCGCTTGGTTATTCATTCAATCTTGATGGTAGTATGATGTATATGTCTTTTGGATCTATCTTGATAGCCCAAGCCTATGGAATTGATTTGTCACTTAGCCAGCAATTGACCATGATGCTCGTCCTGATGATCACCAGCAAAGGTATCGCTGCAGTGCCTAGAGCTTCCCTTGTCGTTATCGCCGCTACGATATCTAGTTTCGGCATTCCAGAGGCAGGATTAGCAATACTGCTTCCGATAGATCAATTTTTAGATATGGGACGCACAGCTACTAATGTTGTGGGTAATGCTGTAGCAAATGTTGCTGTTAGTAAGATGGAAGGAGAACCAATTGACCATTAAAATTAGAATAAAATATTAGTAATTATAAGATAAAATTATGAGTGAAACGTACCACCCGAAGCCATATTGGTCTGATGTTGCAAAACGTATACAAGCACGAGGCGACCAAAATATCATAGCTGGAGATGACGAACCCTACTATAGATACAAAAGAAATAAGTTTTTACAATTGCTTTCTACAGTACCTATTGAAGGAAAAGATATCGCAGAGATTGGCTCTGGCCCGGGCGGAAATCTTGTTTTTGTTCATGCATACAATCCAAAATCATTGACTGGAATAGATATTTCTGCCGATATGATTGCACTTGCTCGAACACATATACCATCAGATATCAATTTGATTCACGCTAGTGGCGAAAGTATTCCACTGGAAGATAAATTGTTTGATTTGACATTTACAGCGACAGTTTTACAACACAATACTGACGACACTATGTGGCGAAGGGTCATAGGAGATATATGTCGTGTTACAAAGACAGATATTCATATCTTTGAAAAAGTCACTCCGACTATCAGTGGTGACGATCTTTGCAAAGGCAGACCAGTTAATTACTACGCTGAGATTTTTGCAGAAAATGGCTTTGAGAAAGTCAGTCATCAATACCTTCATATTAAATTGGGATATCTTGTTTGTGGTGCGATAAGAAAAGGTTTAAACCCGCGTACGCGCCAAGAAGGGGAACCACTCAATCGTATTTCAATTTTCTTACAGAAAGCACTTTTGCCTATTACAAACGTTCTAGATGGAATTTTGAAACTGAATTCTGATTTGTGTCATATACATTTTAGGAGAAAACAATAATTTAGAAGGTCAAGTGACCTAGAAATTAGGATAAATTTAAATCAGGCTCTTTGGTCCCTGGCCTACAACATCAGTGATAATTCGCCCATTAGCACATAATGGCTTCAATTGTTCTTGTATCAGTGTTTGAATAGGTACGGCGTATTGATCTGGGTATAATAAATGGACATTTGGCCCTGCATCAAGTGTAAAGTATAATGGAATATTAGTTTCAGTTCTAAATCGTCTCACTATTTCAATTGCTTCGAGCGTTCCTTTTTTCATCAATATGTATGATGGATCAGAGCACATCATCAATGCGTGTAGGGTCATGGCTTCGTCCTCGGACATTTTTCCGAATGCTTCGACATCACCTTTTTTTATGATTGAAAGTAGGTCCATCATCCGACGACCAGCTTGGTCATAACGTGCATCTGCATATGGGTTGCCAATCATAAGATTGTGGCCTGCCGTTGACGATACACTCTTTTCGTCAGCACTGATTATCAATATATCATCATGAAAAGTCTTAAAACTATCATGTACATAACTTGACATGTCAATCGCATAGCCATCAGAAGATTGATCTATTTTATCATGATATCCCCATAAGCCCATCACGGGAAAAACGGATCTGCAAGCACTACCGCTTCCTAATCTTGCGATCGTTGAAGCTTTAGTATAAAAATCTACACCTGACTCTATCCCCAGTTGTCGCTCCATATCCACTAGACACAAAGCCAATGCCGACATACTCGAAGCTGATGAAGCGATGCCGCTACTATGCGGAAAGGTATTGCTACTCTCGATATGTAGCTTGTGGTCTAACAAAAAAGGAAAATACTCAGCTGCTAGGCTGTTGAAGAATTTACCAATCTTGGCAGAAAAAGCCGCATTTTCCGCACCTTCAAACAAGAATGTAAAATCTACTAAATCGCTCTTTTTGGTTGGCTCGTATTTTATTGTAGTTGTGGTCTTTGCATTTTGAAGCGTAAAACTTATTGAAGGATTGTTGGGAAGTTGACGTCCGTGTTTTCCCCAATACTTAACGATGGCTATGTTAGAGGGACTTTCCCACGATATCTGCTGCATGTATGTTGATTTGGAAGATTGTTGATTTGCTAAGTTGTTGATTTGCTAAGTTGTTGATTTGCTATGTTGTTGATTTGCTATGTTGTTGATTTGCTAAGTTGGTGATTTGCTAAGTTGGTGATTTGCTGAATCGTGGAGTTGCTTTATTAGATTATTACTTTCGATTGAGTTTGATATATTGAAGCTTACTACCGTCTTCAACTTGATATGAAACATTGATGTCTTGAAGTACTGCATCAAAAATAGGATATTTTCCTTTTTGGTACCCCTCCTTGAGTTCATAATCATACAACTTTGAGAATGCATTCCAGTAAAAAGCCTTAAATCCGCCTTTGACTTCTTTGATGATGTCGTACATAGTCCGGTTGGTTTCCCTTTCGATTATCTTCACTAAAATCTTACCTTGTAACTTGGTCAAGTTTTTAAGTGGTTCTTCAAATTCTTTAGTAAAGCGTTGATCAAGTTCTTTGGTTGTTTTTTTGAGCTCGCGTGACGTCAAATGCTTTGAAGCATACTCTCGCTCACGATAAATAATGATAGCCTTCTGTGCATATGGCAGTACTTTTTGCGCATATGCTTTTTCTTTTAGGTATTTTTGATATTCTTCATCATTGGTAAAAGAGCGGGTCGCAGTCACATTGGCATCATCAAGGGTTGTAAGTATCAATGTATCTCCTTCGGGTGTAATGAGCGCTTCATACACACGGCCATTGATGGTAAGCTTGGTTTCGATGCCATCAGGATTGGTCTGAGCAAATGAAGAAAAGCCGAAGATCAAAAAAACAAAAATAATTAACTTACGCATAATGAAGGACATACTAATGATTCAGTGATAAAACGCAAAAGTACAATGATTAGTTATCAAGACAATAGTTTTTAGTAATAGATTACTGAGACCAAAATAATGTGATCCTCATCTGACAAATATTTGTTTGAATAGAAGTAGGTTTTTGAAATTATAATTCCTAAATTTAACCCACCTAATCAAATATCTACGAACCATGCATAAAATCGTAACCCTAGACGAGTTCATTATCTCTACACAGCAAGCACTCAAAGATCCGTCTGGTAGTTTTTCAAGACTTCTTCGGGATATCGGCATTGCATCCAAAATCGTCAATCGTGAGGTCAACAAAGCAGGTCTTGTCAATATCTTAGGACTTGCTGGTAATACAAATAGTACAGGTGACACTGTCCAAAAACTAGATATTTTTGCCAACGAAAAATTTATCGAGACGCTATCTTTTAGCGGTGAAGTAGCAGCCATCGCTTCAGAAGAAAATCAAGAAATCATCCTCCTAGAACCCCAACACAATAAGCAGCCTAAGTATATTGTCGTCATGGATCCCCTCGACGGCTCCTCCAATATTGATGTTAATGTATCGGTTGGTACTATTTTCGGGATATACAAGCGTCTAAGCGATGCATCTGGCCCATGTAACACGGAAGATTTTATGCGCACAGGTGATGAACTAGTCGGTGCTGGATATGTACTTTATGGCACATCAACGCTGCTCGTTTATTCAACAGGCGAAGGTGTCAATGGCTTTACATTAGACCCATCTATTGGTGAGTTTTGCCTTTCGCATCCTAATATCATCATGCCTACGACAGGCAACGTCTACTCAGTAAATCAAGGTTATTATCTCAAATTTGACTTAGAGATGCGTCGATTTATTGACCATTGTTCTGATATGAATTACATGCTTAGATATATAGGTAGTATGGTTTCTGATATACATCGAATCCTATTCCAAGGTGGTATTTTCTTATATCCTAACACACGCAAATATCCTAAAGGAAAGTTACGATTGTTGTATGAATGCTACCCCATGGCTTATATTGTAGAACAAGCTGGAGGTACCGCACTCACTTGCAAACTAGATCGCATCATGGATATCAGAGTTGGTGGATTACACCAAACATCTTCGATAGCACTCGGATCTAAGGATATGATGAGCGATATGAAGGATTTTGTCGAGCGTTATGGCGCGATCGGAGGGTGACAAAGGTAGAAAGCAGAAATTAGGATTTAGCACATCGAATTCACTTTGTTGCGCTCAGTGACCTAACCAAATTAGAAATTGGGAGTCCAAAATCCTATCAATTAGCTCCGTCGACCTTCGCTTTAGCAATCGTGTAGGCTGCGACCTTGGTTCCTTGTTCAAGTCCCGCAGTACAGTCAAATCTGAAGTGAATACAACCATAAACACGTGAATCAGAAGCTTCTTTTGCGAAAGCATCCACTGTTTGTTGTTGATTTGGAAATAAGTGACCAATAACGCTTGCTGCAGCACCCGAAAAAGAACTATGTCCCGAAGTGTACCCAGGAAAGTTAGGCGTACCGAGATTAGATTTAAATCCATCCATCACATTGATAGGTCTAGGATAATAGTAGTGATACTTGGCATCCCAGCAGCTGATGCCTGCGTCCTGCATTGCCATATTAAGATAAGCAAAAAGCCGTGCAGACCTCAATGGATTTAGTTGTTCAGATATCGCAATATCTGCTGCCAATCTGTTCCAATGCCCCGGTGGCGTGTAAGTACTCGGACCATCAGCCCACCAATTGGCAATCCTGCGTTGTTCCGCTGTTAATTTCTTCGAATATCCTTTTAGTTCTTCAGCCGCTTCATCATATGCTGCACTACCGATAGCTGGCGGTGGAATGGGACGGACATTGACAACATCGTCTACTGCCCAAGTTTTTAACTTGCCGAATAAAGGAGCAATACCCACTGGCCTCACCGGTGATTCCATATTAAACCATGCCCATCCATATTTCGCTTGGGCTACATTTTTGATTGAATCGGAAACCGCCTTAGATGTTTGTGCTTTTTTTAGTCCGTCTGTTGATGCTCTTGCAAGAAATTTTACTGCAATTTCTTTTCCTATTTTATCCCCCGCATCTATATCCGATTGCACATTGAGACCAGCTACCATCAAGCTTTTATTAGCCTCGATAGATTTTGCAAGGATAAATTCCTTCTCTAGTGGAAACATAGCCGTCAAGATATCGCGCGCGATGCTAGTAACCACTGCTCCATCCGATGGGTAAGATGGTAAATCATTCTTAGGAAATAAAGTGGTAATAGTCGGATCGATGACGTGCAAAGGCTTACGATTGTAAAGATACTTGTAATGCCAAGCGGTAATCAAGCCATCGAAGCTGGCCGCACTTAAGTAAGCAAAAGCACGACTAGCATACGGTGGATGCGCAAATGGAAAATTTGGTATGTCTGCGGGTTTCGCAGGGTTGGGTTGAGGATATGTTCCATCAGCAAGTGGTGCTGGGGGTAAATTGTATTTTGCTGCAAGTTCACGAGCGATCTCATTCCATCTAATGATAGGATTTTGAGACCAATATTTCGCAGCATCGATATCGTCGGAAGTTGCATTTTTGATAATGCTTTGCAACTGGATAATTTCAGCATTAATATCAGCCGCAGGTGCAGCTACTTGGATATCAGTTGGAGCTGTTAAGAGCACAGGTTTCCAAGTTCCTCCCTTATCATCCACTGATTTGAATTCATATGAATCAATGTCCACATAAGATGGGACGTCTTTTTCGCATGACAAAAATGCTAGCAATATGCATGCGAAAACGCTAATATAATAAATTGAATTTCTCATTTGTTTTAAACTTGTTTTCTTGTGTAAAATTGGTAGGTTAGGCCTACATTAAATCCCTGTAATTGACCTACATTACGTCCACTTATCGTGTAGTTGTAACCGCCCATTACACTTACATTAGCAATAGGAAAATATCTTAATCTCACTTGTGCGGACTGCGCATCCATCTGATTACTAGCTTGCGGGGCGCTATGAGATCTAATATCATCTCCGCTCACTGTATTATGTGTCAAAAGCGCTACTTCTGCTTGGATCTTTTTATCTTTGATCCAGCTTCCTATGGCCACTTCTGTTTGAACAACATTTGGCACATCTAAGTATCTGCTGTATTTTGATCCTTCAACATAATAAAAGTCTCGCTCTAAGGTCGAATACCCTCTCTTTAAATACCCTCCCATCACTCTTGCATACAACGCTTTATTATATTCAAAATAGGCTATAGATCTAATATTGAATTCATCACAACCTAGTCCTATACCTTGAGGAAGATAGTCAGGATTATAAGAAGTCAATGGAGTCGAGTATCCTCCTGAAACAAATAAAGAAAATACAGATTTCTTAACATCTTTATTTATGGCACGATATTTAAGCTGAATGCTCAGATCTTGCCATCCAGAAGCACCATTTAAC
>JANMMV010000009.1:0-1798 GCA_031373565.1 Saprospiraceae bacterium | reverse complement strand
ACCCTATTTGTACACTGGAAACTATAGTAAAGACAAAATAGATTTGTATGTCAAGAGCCGTATGAAGGGAGACCTTCAAGTACGGTTCTGTGAGAGCCTTCTGTTGAAATGCGGGGGGCTACTTGACCCCTGTTCGTTAGCAGCCATATAAACAGACACCTTCGAAATAAAATATCAGAATGAAAATATATCTCTCTACTAACTACAGAACTGTGAATCCAGTACGGGAAGCTTTGGAAATGATTTCAGGCTCACTAAATATTGAGCTATTTCAAGCTGACTATTTTAACATTGAAGAACAAATTGTACCACAAATAATTGACACAATTAAAAAAGCTGACGTAGTTGTAGCTGACATCTCAAATGAAAATCCAAACATTTATTATGAAGTGGGAATTGCTCATTCTTTGGGTAAGCCAGTAATTTTAGTCAGTCAGACAAATAATTTCAATCAGTTTTCATTGCTATCATATCGATTTTATAATTACGATATTGATACGAAAGGAATTAAGAACTTATCTTTTAGACTTCAACAAATTCTTACAGATAAAGACGAATTGAATAGCTTAAGGCCCTTAACTAAGAAAAAGAATATACTTGACTTTGATGAGTTTGCAAGCAGGAATAAACTTGAGGATGTATTAAACCTTACAGGTGTTGCAAAATACTATGAACTTGAAAAGTGGATTTACGCCCTTTTAAAAGAAATACCAGGATTTGAGGTTCAACATAATGCACAACGAGGAGGCAAAGAATATGATTTTATTGTTTGGAATTCAAATGAAACAGAAGAGTTAAGAGGATTAGGTAATCCCATACCAATTGAAGTTAAAGCTTCCAATTATATTGAAAACACTTTAATCCATTCATTAATTAGCAAAGCTAGTTCTCAAGGTTTTAAATCATTCATTTTAATTACAACAGCAAACCTAACTGAAGGCAACAAAAAACTAATTAGAGACCTAAAAGCACATTCAGGCATTGCTATTTTAGTTGTTGACAGAGAAGACCTAAAAGAAATCGCATCTTCTCGAGATTTGCTAAAAGCATTTATAAAATCATTTAGAAAATTTTTTATCTACTAAGCAATGTTTGACCTTCTAATATATCAAGGTTTACTTGCTGCGGTAGATGCTGCAGTAACTGCCACACAAAAGGGCGACAGTTTTGAAGCTGTTTGTGCTTACTTATTTACAAATCTTGCAGGGGTTAGTATTGAGGGCAGGGACGCAGTTATGGCTGCTGAAGAAATTGACATTGTTCTTTGGAATGCACAAACAGAAGAAGTACTTCGACCATTTGATAATACTATACTTGTCGAATGCAAAAATTGGACAGCACCAGTTGGAGCACCCTCACTTGACAGTTTCATTTCAAAAGTTAGACGGAGGACTTTAAAAACGGGAATATTTATTGCTGCAAATGGTGTTTCAGGCGACTTTTTAAATAGCAATAATGGAAATGGAGCAATAGAATTAATTAAAGCAGCATTGGGCGAAGGCATTAGAGTGATAGTCATTAATAGAGCGGACTTAAACGGCATCGCAAGTCTTGACGACTTCAGAACTTTAATCAAAAAGAGGTATTGCGGACTTTTTATTCATAAACTCTTCAATAACTAAATATACGGCTGCTAACATTGGTATTGCTGCAAGTGGGGCTGGAGTGTGTCATGAATGAGAAGGATGTAAGTTCTTTTCAATGCTGTATAAAAGATGAGGGTAGGCCCCTCATATACGCCCTGCGGGGGGAGTATATAAACCACTTCATGGTGCTGTAATCAAAAGTTATGGTATTG
>JANMMV010000001.1:0-4936 GCA_031373565.1 Saprospiraceae bacterium | reverse complement strand
GCATCTGGCCCACCTATTTTTATTTTGGCAAATGGTGTGAAATAAATGACTAACAATAAAACAAAAAACAAAAAAGTTGCCCAAGAAAATAACCAATCGAAATGCTGGAGTATCCAACTATTCAATTTGTTAACATAAGCTAAAAATGATACTTCGTATGCAATGCTTAAAATTGAACTTACCAGTAGCAGTAAAAATGGAGGTAAGAATACACGTAAGTTCAAGTATTTAAACATAAAAAATGATTTTATTCCTTTAAATCTAAAGTTCGTTTTTGTAAATACACAATGAGTTCTTGTCGGTCGCGAAACTGTTCCATTTCGCTGTATGTAATAGGGTCTCCTATTTCGGTACGAATGGTTTTTCCCCGTTTATTCATCACTTCATACAAGAGTAAACCTAGCCGAAGATTCATGCTGAATTTACTTACCCAATGAAACCAATTGCTGTTTTCACCATGAAAATAAAGGGGCACAACAGTACATTTTGTCTCATGAATACGGGCGCTTATAAACCGCCGCCAAGGCCATTCTTCCGCTTTCCCGTTCCAAGACCACCTAGGGCGAGTAGCCACTGCACCAGAAGGAAAAATGATGAGGGCTTCCCCATTATTTAGTCGTCGAGTAGTTTCTTCTTTTGTGTTCAAATTACATTGCAAAGCTGCTTTAGTACCTCGGAAATCGACGGGCAATAAATGTCCCTTTAAAATGGGTTCTTTAGCCAGTACCTCATTGATTAACAAAAAATAATCTTTTCGTATGCTAGAAACCAAATGAAGGAATATAGCGCCGTCTACAATACCATAAGGGTGGTTGGCAACAAAAATAACAGGGCCAGTTTTCGGAATTTTTTTGAGTTGTTCTTCATCAAAATCTATAGCGATATTGAGCTTATCAAGGATCTCATGCCAAACCTTGTAGGGGTCAGGATTATTATCGTGCAGCTCGTTATATATGCGCTGTAGCTCAGGTTTCCCTGTACTATTTTCAATAGCGGTAATGATTTGGCGTTTAAACCAACTGTCTTCAGGGCTAGAGTAGCTAAAATTGTAGCCATCGTACACCTGTTCTTTTCGGTTTTCTGCGGTACTCATTCGATTCTGAAAATGTTAACATCAAAAGATATCTCAAAGGTAGAAAAAAAGATGAATCCGAGTAATCATCAGATAAAAAGGTGTGTACAAAACAAATTGCACCTTTTTTGAGATGCGTAGCATCGGTTTATTTTAACGACGGATTTCAATCCGTTGAAATTTGCCTGTAGCTTATACTAGAGTGCCGTAGGTACGATCTATTTTTGTGCAACTTGTTATGCAAACGATAAAAAGTATATATGAAAGATGGCGTAAATGATACTATTGCCTAATAAAATAAAGGTTGAGCCATTGTTAGAAATAAATATGGTTAGCAAAGTATTGTCCTTAAAGGTGGTGTCATTAAAGTAGGAGATAGCATTAAAATAATTTTACCAGACAAACCACATATTAAACTAGATATGGTTTTACGCTAAAGCTAGTTGTCAACAACGGTTAATATAGATCATCAAACCCAAAAAATCAAAAACACACAATTTTTTCCTACCATTCATCAATAATCTTATATTTGCCTAAGCGTAATGAAGGACATGGATGAATGATAGGTAGCGATCGTCTTCATTCCTTCACAAGTTTACGTGTGCAAATGTATATAAAACGTTTAATAACGAAAGTCATTAACAAAGTTATGTATATTTATATCTTTAATACGAATTGATAACCAATGAGTTGTGAATGTTATTAAGAAAAGGAGTTGCGTATTGGAACAAGTTACCATTCATTTAAAGAAAAACAGACATGGAAATTTTAAAAAAAAACGCCTTTTTGATAGGAATACTATTTTTTCTATGGAATCAAAATGCTTTGGCTCAGCAATCGAACTATCCCGTTTCAATTAATGTCTCTGTCGAAAAAGAATTCTTGGAATCCTTCAATAAAAAAGGAAGGCTATTTATCTTTATTAGTTTAGATTCAATTAATGAACCAAGAACTCAGATTAATCCGAATCCGATGGCTAAAACTGAAATATTTGCTAAAAACATAGACGATTTTACTTCTAAAAAACCACTTAAGTTAGCAGGTGAAACCGGCTGGATTGGTACACCTACTTGGACTTTAAAAAACGTTCCTGTCGGAGAATATTTTGTGCAAGTAGTATGGGACCAGAGTACAAATGAATCTAGAATAGACGAGCCGGGAAATTTATATAGTGAAAAGAAACGCATCAATGTAGACGGGTCTCAGAATCTCTCATTAATCCTCAATCAAAAAATTGAAAGCAGAAAAATTGATGAGCATCCATTAGTTCGTTTTGTCGAACTAAGAAGCGACACCTTATCAAATTGGTGGGGTAAAGACATGGTTTTAAAGGCATCTATTTTGCTACCCCATAACTATGATAGCGCCAAAGAATATCCCATCCGATACCAAGTTGATGGATATGGTGGACGATATGACAGGATTAACTACTGGATCCTAAGAGATAAAGAATTCATGGACTGGTGGACTTCAGGTGATGCTCCGGAAATAATTAATGTTTTTCTCGATGGAGAAGGTCCATTTGGGGATTCGTATCAAATGGACTCTGAAAACAGTGGGCCATACGGTCATTCTTTAGTTCACGAACTTATTCCGCATATTGAAAATCTATATCGAGGTACTCAATCTTCCACATACAGATTTGTGGATGGTTGCTCTACAGGAGGTTGGGTTTCCCTCGGTTTGCAATTGTATTATCCAGATATGTTCAACGGTGTTTTCTCTTACAGCCCAGATGCCATCGCTTTTGAAAATTACCAGTTGATCAATATCTACAAGGATAAAAATGCTTTTGTCAATGAATATGGTTACGAAAGACCCGTTATGCGGGAAACTTCAGGGGAACCAATTCTATCAGTACGTACACAAATTCAATATGAAAATGTTCAAGGATCGTCAAACACCTACTTGAATTCTGGTAACCAATTTAGTGCCCATACTGCGCTATACAGCCCTAAGGGTGACAATGGTTTGCCAAAACCACTATTTGATCCAATTACAGGAGAAATAGATCGCCAGGTTGCTGATCATTGGAAAAAGTATGACTTTAAGCTTTACACCCAAAAAAACTGGGCTGAATTAGGTCCAAAGGTTCAGGGTAAAATTTACATTTGGATGGGCGACATGGATCATTTTTACTTAAACAATGGCACAAGAGAATTTGATTCTTTTCTAAAAACGACTAAAACTCCAACTTCAGATGCAAAAATAGAGTATTCACCTATGGCGGGACACTGCCAGCTATACTCAGACAAAAAAGTACTTCTGCAGATACAGGAAAGAATAAATTTGATTAATAAAAAATAAACGAATGGTAACAGCACATTTGCAATAGGCGAGGTTTCGTGCTTCGTAGACAGTTTTGTGGTAGCCGAAAGTTCAGTGCTCCGCATTAACATTTGTGCTGAAAAGCCCGCCCATCGCAAATCTGCAAAACGTTACAAGTTTGTGTGATTTTACAGCTGATGATAGTTGGGCTAGCATTGTAGATTTATTTGTCAATGCACTTCCGATGGCAACTTTTGGTTTTAAACATGATGGCTTACATCTAGCTTTGGAAAAGCCCTAAAAGCAGCATGAGGCTGATTAAATATGTAAACAAAAAAGAGAGGCAGTACCGTTTTAATGACATTTTTTGAATCCTATTCAAGCTCCAAGTAGCATTCGTGGTAGAGGACATACGGCAGCACTCCCGGAAAATCATATAGATGCTTAAGCCAGTAAAGAAGATAAATTTATAGGGAATGAACTCCCATTTAAGCTTCAAATCATTGGTTTGAGTGAGCTTGCCTTGATAATTCCGATAAAGAACCATCAAAATTTGGTGGGAGGCGATAAAAAATATATTTTTGGTGCGTAGATTGTATGGTTATGCGGCAGCTTAAAAAAATGAGACATCTTAAAATTATGTAACTTGAATCAAAATATTTTAAAAAATGAAAAAAATAATTTTACTCCTCATCCTTAGCATTTTAACTAACCTTGTTTTTGCTCAAGGAAAAGTGGAAAAAGAAAATATAGTTATTGGCAAAACAGACAGCATCCAATCTAATATATTGGGTGAACAAAGGAAAATTTGGGTACATGTGCCTAATGGTGCTAATCAAAAGTATCCTGTCGTTTATGTATTGGATGGTGATGGACATTTTTCATCTGTGGTAGGTATGATTCAGCAATTGAGTACCATCAACGGTAATACGATGTGCCCCAAAATGATTGTGGTGGGCATACCAAACACTGACCGAACGAGAGATTTAACGCCGACTCATATTGATGCCGACCCACCAATGATGGATAGTGCTTCGGCAAAAACATCGGGCGGTGGTGAAAAATTTATTGCTTTTATGGAAAAGGAATTGATACCATACATCGAAGCAAAATACCCAACCGCTCCTTACAAAATGCTCATTGGCCATTCCTTTGGCGGCTTGGCGGCAATTCAAACTTTTACACATCACACCGATTTGTTCAATTCATACATTTGCATTGACCCAAGTATGTGGTGGGACAAACAAAAACTTTTGAAACAAACGCAACAAGTTTTAGCAGAAAAGAAATTTGAAGGAAAGTCGTTGTATCTCGGCATTGCCAATACAATGGAAGAACGCATGGATATCAAAAAAGTAAAAAAAGACACTTCTATTAATTCAAAACATATTCGTTCTATATTGGCCTTGCAAGCCACTTTTGAGAAAAACAAGCAAAATGGCTTGAATTATCGTGGCAAATATTATCCAGATGATACGCATGGCTCTGTACCACTTATCACCGAATACGATGCTTTTCGCTTTTTCTTCGATTTTTTCCCTTTAAAATTCGGCATGAAGGATTTTACGGACTCAACAGGCGCTTTGGCTACTAAAT
>JANMMV010000085.1:0-3499 GCA_031373565.1 Saprospiraceae bacterium | reverse complement strand
TCCACGTTTGCATCGTCAATGGCTTCGTGTATAATTTCTTCAATATGTTCTATATATTCTTTTGAAAGCTCCATGATCTCCTTTTCCGTTTTTTGACTGGTATTCATAACCGCATTGTTCGCTTGATCATGTGAAGAAATGAGTTCATTGAGCTTGAGATGAACATTGGCAGAAAAGCGATTAAAAGACTTTTGAATGATAAATAGACATATAAATGTCAGTCCGAAGATGATATCACCAATATTCTGATGAATATCATTGGACGTAAACAAGTTTGTTGCCCACCAGAAAAAGACAAGTATAAAAGCAAAAAAAAACGTGATAGGATGCCCAAGTATCCTTGTAATAACTGATGTCAAATTTTCAAATTGTTTCTCCATGTATACTGTTAATTTCATTTGGTTAGTGTATTGCTCTTGACTTTAAGAATTGCTTTGCATCTTACCCACCCTTTCATTAATTTGCACTAGCAGATCAAATTGCTTTTCCTGGGTCGCAAATAGTGTTTTAATTTGTTCTTCGAGCAATAGGTCAATCTTTTGATTAAGGCTTCTTATTTGCATCTCTGCTTTGAGATTGATGAGGTAGTCATTTTCGTTTTGCTTGCGGTCTTTTTCTTCTTGTCGATTTTGGCTCATCATAATGATCGGTGCTTGTAAAGCCGCTATAGTAGACAGAATCAGATTCATAAGTATAAATGGGTAAGGATCAAATTTCAAATTACCGACGGAAACGATATTGAATGCGATCCATATGCTAAGTATGACAAAAAAAAATAAATAATAAAATTCCAACTTCCACCAAATTTTGCTACGACATCTGAAATTCTCTGTCCTCTAGAAATGATCTCCACAGGTGGATGGGTGATGTTTAAAATGATAAGCTCTTCAGCATCTATGGCATCGCTGACAATTTTGTGCAGTTTCTCAAAGGATCTATTTTGCTCAAAAAGTAAATTGTTGTGTTTAACGGAGTTCCTCATAAATATTACTTTGCTTACGATGGCAATTTTGTTTTATACTAAAAAAAAAGAAAGCCATCAACTTTTTGATTGCTTTCTCTAAAACCCCTAAGTCTAACCTATGATTAGCAAATAAGCTAGACTAAAAACAATACTTCTTATGTACATAGTCAATCAATATCCGTTGGCGGTTGGGACATTTGATAAAAAGTGTGTTAGATGCTTTCAGTCATAATATGAATAATGCAATATTTTACAAAATCAAGGGAGATATGCCGTATGAGCATCTAACAACACTAGAGTCAAGTCCACAAAACTTATGAGATCACTAGCCACTTACACAAGCAAATGATCTTAAAACTTTAAATCACGACTATGAATTAATTTTAGATTTTACAGCTTCTGCTGATCTATCGATAGAATTACTGAGACCTGACTTTGCTTCATTCATGTAGTCCGTCGATTTAAGTGACTCAAACTTATCCATAAACATTTTAGCAAAATCAGCTAGCTTAGCATCCATACCATCGAGAAGATCTTCGCCCCTTCTTGATATTCTGTTTCTTGTGCTAGTACCTTTATCAGGTGAAAACAAGATTCCTAAAGTTGCACCAGCCGCTAAGCCTGCAAATAATCCTAATAATACTTTTTTAGTATTCATAATTTTAAATTTAATTTATTAATAATACAAAGATCGGTCGAAATCGAGAAAAGTGTGATATACAATTTGAATAATACATTGTGTAATTCACACATTAAATAATTTAATTAATTTACGGTTTTTAGAATAGAAATGACAAGCCAATATACCCAGATTTGGTATTTATATTTGTCTTATCGAGCAAGTAGTAATCATCATTTGATAAATTATTACGCCTATCGCTAATATCAACTAGGCCTATCACACCTCTGTATCCAAGTGTCAACCTTAGATTAGTAGATGTCTTAAGCGCAAAGTCTAGCCCTGCCCCATAGGCAAATCCCAAATCGCCCTTCTTTACTGATAGAATAGATCCTGCATTAGTTGTACCACCAGTAGAGACCGTTACCTCACTTCCAACACTTACACCGATTTGAGGTCCAGCGACAACATTCAAATTAATGAGATTTGACTTGCCAGTATTGAGAGAGTATAGTAAAGGTATGTTTACATATCTTAGCTTCAAATGGTGTTCGGTATCTACTTCTTTATATTTCTGAGAGATAGAATTGTAGATAATTTCGCCCTGTATGCCACTATAATTAGTCATGTTGAAAGCTAATAAGCCACCAATACCATAACCTAAAGTGACTTCACCTTTCACGACCCCACCAGAAGACGACTGCACATCAAACTTTGAGAATGTGGGCATGTATCTTACGCCAACTTCAAATTTTTGGGCGCTCAACTCATTTATGTTAAAAATAAGTTCCATAATCATTACTATGGCGGTTGTCAATTTGACTATTATTTTTATTCTATTATTCATTTTAAAATATTTTATGCTGTTATTGAAAATGTAGTAATCACCCCGAAACCTAAGACGAATGAGCTAAAAAAAAGATCAATGAGCATGACTATTGAAAGCATTCAACTTGATCGGCTCATTTCAATCAAGTGTACTGGAGTGGATAACAAATTACATCTTTTTTGAGATGCGTAGCATCGCTTTATTTTAACGACGGATTTCAATCCGTCGAAATTTACCTATAACTTATATTTGAGTGCCGTAAGTACGGTCATTTTTTGCGCAATTTGTTATGCACAAAGTGTACTGCATTCCGATTACTGAGATCTAATTACTGAACCCAGAAGGTACCTTAATTTTAAAACCGATGGTTAGTGAGATAATCCCAGTAATTATAAAATTCACAGGATTAGTTTATGGTGGTAATCATCAAAAAAAAATGGCCTCTTTACTAACGTGAACATCAGTTAAGAGGCACATCCTTTCAAATCAAAACAACCTTAAACAACCAAGTAGAAACATCAAGTACTTGGCGTTTAAAAAACTTCCGTACTAAAAGTACTTTATACGTTTAAATCTCAGAGATGATCTTTTGTAATTCTTCTTTGGATTTACCAAGTTTAATTTCCAATCTTCCCATCATCTCATCCTTTTTGCCATCGACAAACAATAAATCGTTATCTGTCAGTAAGGCAAATTTTTGCTTTAGTTTACCTTTTTGCTCATCCCAGTTTCCTACTAGTTCTTTTGTGTTCACTTCTTTAGATTTTGATTCTCATCAACTGATGAGTTTGTTTTGGAACTATTTCCATGTTACAAAGGTGAGGTTTATATGAAGATAAAGTGTTATACTATTCACCCGTATCTTTCTATAATTATCACAATTCTACCTCTTGTCATAAGATTCTCCTGCCTTCGATTACTCGAAATAGGATGGCGATGACGGCTATAACAAGTAAGATATGAATGATACCTCCTGCACTGTATCCTATAAAGCCTATAGCCCATATGATAACTAATACTACTGCTACTAAATAAAGCAAATTTCCCATTTTTAAAGATTTAAGAGTTAATGAATAAATAATTTACA
>JANMMV010000816.1:0-8058 GCA_031373565.1 Saprospiraceae bacterium | reverse complement strand
GAATTAGATAGCTACATTAAGCACAAAAAATTTGGTATTGCGTTTTTACCCGACTACACCAAAAAGATTGACGACTTATACAGCGCTTATACTTTTGCAAAATCCAACATACTTAATAAACAAAATATAAGTGAAGCACATAGCCTACTTACTAAGAATATACTGGTTAGTAAAGATCAGGGTAAGTTGCGAAATCAAAATATGTATGTCAGCACGACAGATGGGCGAATTGAGTATGTCGCAGCCAATCCTTTCGAATTGGAAGCAGAAATGGAAAAATTGTATTGCGATATTGATTTTCTTTTGAAAAAAGAGTTAAATATGCAAGAAGTTTTCTTTTTTGCTGGTATGATCCATCTGGTATTTGTGAAAATTCATCCTTGGAATGACGGCAATGGCCGCAGTGCAAGGTTGATCGAAAAATGGTTTTTAGGTCAAAAGTTAGGAGAAAAAGCATGGTTTGTACCAAGTGAAAGAACCTACTACGAACATCATCAAACATACTATGAACATATTCGTGTTTTGGGATTAGAGTACCACGAACTTGATTATAGCAAAGCACTTCCGTTTTTATTGATGCTTCCGCAGTCGATCTAAATTTGGTAACTTTTCTTTTGCATCCTAAACTAATTTAATTCTTAATAGATATTACAACAAAATGAATCTTAAAGCAACTTTCAACACCTTCCTTTTAGCATGTATATTTTTGTTACCCTTCTCTTGCCAGAAAAAAGTAGCAGATAAAATAAATGCAGATGCACCTTCTTATCCTACCAAAGATGGTGTGATAGTCAATACAAATCCAGCGTCTCCAAAAACATATCCTACAAAGGATGGTGTTGTGCCTAACCAAAATGCTCAAAATAGTAAAGGGCCAATTACTGCCATTTCTATTATCCCGCAGCCCAAGGTGATTGAATTAAAGCCAAATAGATCTAAAATCTTTAGCTTAAAATATAATTGCGATCTAGCGGCCTTGACACCACACGCGACAACGCTTTTGGGTCAAATTGGTGCACAATTCGCAAAAGATATTGCACTCACTAATGCATCATTTGAGCTTAGCAGTGAACTGAAGCCCGAAAGCTATTCGATTGTATTTGGAGATTCAAAGATGCTTGTATCTTATGGGGATAATGCTGGTCTCCAGTATGCTATCCAAACGATTCATGATATAGTCAAAGAGCATGGTTACCCACTCTTGCAAGGAACGATCTCAGATAGTCCTAGTTTTGCTTATCGTGGGATGCACCTTGATGTGAGTAGACATTTTTTTAATGTTGACGAGGTCAAAAAATATATCGATTATCTCGCTCAATACAAATACAATCGTTTTCACTGGCACTTGACAGATGATCAAGGGTGGCGGATTGAGATCAAAAAATATCCTAGATTGACTGAAGTCGGGGGCTACAGAGATGGCACCTTGATCGGACATTACAACGATCAACCACATAAATTTACGGATCAAAAATATGGTGGATTTTATACCCAAGATCAAATCGTCGAAGTCGTAAAATATGCTACTGCCAGATCTATCACTGTTATACCTGAGATAGAAATGCCCGGTCATGCGCTCGCGGCATTGGCATCTTTTGCTGAGTTGTCTTGTGAGAAGAAAGAACTAAAAGTAGCTCAAAAATGGGGTGTTTTTGATGACGTTTTTTGTCCTACAGCGTATACTTTTGAATTTTTGCAAAACGTGCTAGATGAAGTAGTTACTTTATTCCCGAGCAAACACATACACATCGGTGGTGATGAATGCCCGAAAGACGCATGGAAAAAAAGCGAGTTTTGTCAGCAACTTATCAAAGAACAAAACTTAAAGGATGAGCACGAACTCCAAGCTTATTTTATCAAACGTATCGGCAAGTATCTAAATGAAACGCACAACAGAACGATCATAGGGTGGGATGAGATCCTAGAAGGTGGACTGACAGACGCTACGGATAAGAAGGGACGTCAGTCGTCACAAATGGTGGAGTCTGCACAAGCAGTCGCCGTAGAACTAGAAGTAACCCAAGAATCAAGTAAAGAAGATCGTAATCAGAAACCTGTTATCATGTCATGGCGTGGTATCGAGGGAGGCGTAGCTGCTGCTAAGGCGCAGCACAAAGCAATTATGACCCCCGGGTCGCACTGTTATTTTGATCACTATCAATCTCAAAAGTCGACCGAGCCTGTAGCTATCGGTGGTTATACTGATGTAAGAAAGGTGTACGAATGGGAAGTAATACCCAAACAGCTGAATGAGACAGAACGCCAATATATCATCGGTGGACAGGCTAATGTATGGACCGAGTACATCCCGACTTTTGCGCAAGTAGAATACATGGCCTATGCTAGGGGCTTGGCGATGTCAGAGGTACTGTGGGGAAGTAACAATAATTATCTTGATTTTTTGCGCAGATATGATATCAATTATGAGCTACTCAAATCGCATAATATAAATATCGCCAACCACATCTACGAACTCAAACCAAAGATCACAAGTGGTAATGGGGCGACGCCGACTGTTTTATTTGATCTGCCGACGGTGAGCGCTATCAAGCATTTAATTAATGACGCTTTTCAAACTGTTGCTACATCAGATAGAGCGTTTGATTTGTCTCAGCCAGGTCAGCATGTTTTTAGGCTGGAAAATAGACCACAAGAAGAGGCGAGCATCACGGTTGTAAGTAATCTAGCCGCAAAGGCAAAAATTAGCATTACACCACTCCCGTCTACCCAATATGGGGGTAATGGAATCGGTTCGATCGTCAATGGAGTGCTCGGTGCCACAAAAAAATATGGTGGTACAGAATGGCTTGGTTTTGAAGGTAAGAGTCCGGTGATCGATTTGGATTTAGGAAGTGCGATGAAAGTAAGTAGCTTAGAGCTGAGATTTTTTAAAGGTGAAGGTCAATGGATATATCTGCCGAAGGGAGTTGAAATTTCTACATCGTCTGATGGAAAAAATTACAAAGTTCAATCAAAAGATGCAGGCGTGAAATCTGTAGATAATATACAAATTTTTGATATGTTATTTATGGAAGAGATCAGATATTTCAGGATCAAGATTCAGAATTATGGTGTCATACCAGCTGGAAAGCAAGGTGGTGGTCATGGTGCTTGGCTCTTTGTGGACGAGATCGTAGTCAAATAAGTAACAGCTTGTGATTAACGCACAAAAGCCTTTGTTGAGGCACTTTGCTACTGCGCAAAGGATCGTAACCATGCATGCTGCAAGGTGCAGCCCGACAGGGCCTAGTGGTGCAGAGCCTGGTGACGACGACGATAGGAGTCTTCATGCGCCCAAAATGTATAAATATCCTACTAGTGCATTTATGATTTTAGGGGTTTTCAGATGGTATTTTTAGAATTAAAGATTACTTTTACCAACTTATATTTTCAAAACACAACAAATCACTTCATTTATCAAAAAAAAATCAATTAATGAGTCAGCAAAAAGATAGTTACAAGTCTTCCCTATTTATCATCGGTATTTTGTTTTTTGTATTTGGATTTATCACATGGCTTAATGGCATCTTGATACCATTTTTCAAAAAATCGTTTGAATTGACTGATTTGCAAGCCTATTATGTAGCGACTGCTTTTTTTGCAGCCTACTTTTTTCTAGCCTTGCCTTCATCATGGATCCTCCAAAAATTGGGTACGAAGACAGGTATGACGATTGGTTTGGCTATTATGGCGTTGGGATGTTTAGTATTTGTAGGGGCTAGTTCTGGCAGATCGTACCCTATGTTCTTGGGTGGACTGTTTGTCGTGGGCATGGGCTTAGCGCTCCTTCAAACAGCGGCCAATCCTTACGTAAGTCTATTGGGTCCCCACGAGACAGCAGCTAACCGGATTAGTATCATGGGGATCTGTAATAAAGTGGCTGGGATCATTGCAAATTTGATTTTTGGGACTATCCTTCTTAAAAATGCGGAGGGTATCCAAAAACAAATAGATAGCAGTGTCGACATCACAGAAAAAACGAAATTGCTCACCGAGCTGTCTGAGAGAGTGCAGACGCCTTATATCATCATGGCGATATGTTTGCTTGTGATAGCAGCGGTCATTTACAAGTCGTCGCTACCCGATATTAAGGAGCAAGCGGGGGATGAAACGGGCGAGACGCCAATGTCAAAGGACAAGACGAGTATTATGCAGTTTCCGCATGTGTGGCTAGGTGCACTAGCGATTTTCTTCTATGTAGGCGCTGAAGTGATGGCTGGCGATGTGATCACCATTTACGGTAATAATCTAGGCTTTAGCCAGGACGATACTAAGTTTTTTGGTGTACTTAGTTTAGTAGGATTACTCATTGGTTACTTGCTCAATTTGGTCATTATACCTAAATATATCACCCAAGAGAGATGGTTGGTCGTTTGTACGTTATTGGGCATGTTTTTGGCTGTGATGTCTTATTTTACGTCGGATAAGATGGCTGTATTTTGTCTCACTTTGATGAGTTTTGCAAATGCGATCGTATGGCCTGTGATATTTCCACTCGGAATCAAGGATGTGGGCAGTAGGTTTAGTAATGTTGCATCGGCACTCCTGATCATGGGTATCGTGGGTGGTGCCATCATACCACCGCTTTACGGCCAACTATATGCAGATGGTAATTCACTAGGATTGGACTTCAGATCGGCATTTTTGTTGGTTATGTTTGTCTGTTATGCCTATGTATTGTGGTATGCGGCCTATGGGCATAGACGGGGATTTGTCAAGGAAGTGTAAAATATTTAAGATATAATGATATTGTAAGTAATTGTTAAGCAGTGTATTATGCACTTTTTGGGACTTAAAGATCAAATTTTTTTAATATATTTGAATATATTATGCCAAAATATTTGAGTAAGAATAAAAATCATATTACCTTTGCGTCGCTTTTGAAAGAAAGCATCTCTTCAAGAGGAGATTTGGTAGCTCAGCTGGTAGAGCAATACACTTTTAATGTATGGGCCCTGGGTTCGAATCCCAGCCAGATCACAAATCATAACGCCAAATAGTAGTAAAATACTGTTTGGCGTTTCCTTTTCAAGGAGTTATGAAACTTATGTTGGGAGTTAGGCACTGGCACAAGTTACAAATAGTATCAAGCTTTAGCATGAATTGCGCTGGCAGGGGATGAGTGCAGAAGAGCTATGCCGAATCGCCGATGAGCGAATCAGATGTTACAACTCTTGAATCAAGTAACGTGATGACGAAATCACGTAACGCGATCACCGAATCAAGTAACGAGATGACGAAATCAAGTAACGTGATCAACGAAATCAAGTAACGCGATCACTGAATCAATTCCTACAACTCTAGAACCAATTCCTACAACTCTAGAATCAATTCCTACAACTCTAGAACCAATTCCTACAACTCTAGAATCAATTCCTACAACTCTAGAACCAACTCCTACAACTCTAGAATCAATTCCTACAACTCTAGAATCAATTCCTACAACTCTAGAACCAATTCCTACAACTCTAGAATCAATTCCTACAACTCTAGAATCAATTCCAACAACTCTAGAATCAATTCCAACAACTCTAGAATCAATTCCTACAACTCTAGAACCAATTCCAACAACTCTAGAACCAATTCCTACAACTCTAGAATCAATTCCAACAACTCTAGAATCAATTCCAACAACTCTAGAACCAATTCCAACAACTCTAGAATCAAGTTCAACAACTGTTGAATAAGTACTGGCACAAGTTATAAACTTGCGCTAGCAAGGGCACAAGTTATAAACTTGCGCTAGCAAGGGTCGGGAGAAAAGCAGTGGTACAAATTACAAATAGTATCAAGCTTTAGCATGACTTGCGCTAGCAGGGGACTATATTTGTTCGAGTTCAAAACGTTTTGCAAAGATTTGACCCATTTACTTACATTTGCCGTTCATGATTATTTCATCTTTGGAATTGCAAGATTTAATATTATTTGTAATGGTGATATCTTTTAACCATGTAGAATGTTGCAAAGCATTAAATAAGCCGCAACACTCGCCTAGATTTGGATTATTAATGACATCCAGCCTTGATCCAATGGATTTTAACTGTTCAAAATTAGTGATATTGGCAAGGTTCTTATTATTAGATAACAAAAATACATTGATATTTTCTAATTTTTTGAAAGTAGTTATTTCACGTAAAAATTTTTGATTTAGTATTTTTAGATATTGGGTAGAAGTTAATTTTGAGAAGGCTAAAAGTTCACTTAACTCATCATTACCATCTATACTGATTGTTTCATTGTTTACGAGGTTTGCAAATCCATCAAGGGTTTTTAGCTTGATATTATTTTTAATACTAATTTCTTTAATTTCAACACATCTGTCAAATCCGCTTATTTTGACAAGTGAAGAATTCCTAATAATTTGAACGATATTTATGGACTTCAATGCATTAAATGACGGTAAATCGGTAAGTAATTTATTACCAGAAAATGTCAAACCCCGACCAATACTATCCAATTTTTCAAAACCTTTAATACTGCTTAACTTAATATTGCTTGTGAAATATATTTCTCCTTTCACAGTTCTTAGATTTGGGAAAGCATCGATGGATTCAAGTTTGTCGAAGTTACTTATATCCAAATTAGTTTCAATTCTTTCAAGATTTTTAAACCCTTTGATTGTATTCGTTCCTAAATTGGAATATATATATAGTTTTCCAACTTCCTTTAGAAAGTCGAGTGGCTGTAAGTTTTTTATATCAGCACCGGCGATTTGCAATTCACCTTTATAGATCGTACACCCGATTGGTAAGGTACTCTGGAATGAATCCACCATGGCCTGACTATTCAGATGAATGGAATCTGTAATTTCTCCACAGGAAACAGGAGGAAGTTGAATACAAGTTTTTAAGAATATTGTCAAAATAAGTAAAGCTATTCGTATCATTTTTATTTTAATTTGATTGTGTTAAACATTAGTTTCAGTGAGCACAAATTAGGTTCTTAGATTCAAGTCATAAATGCAACTTTAAGGGAGATATAGTCGTGATTTTTTTCAAAAGGAAAGGAGTAATAATCCCTTCCCCTGAATAGTAAAGTCATTATATTTTTTCCCGACGAAAGTTGCCAATATCAACGACTTATCATAAGAGCAAAGATATACAATAAGTGTAGTGAAAGAATAATGTTATAGTCAAAAAGATATAGCCAAAGCCATACATAAGGACAAGTCGACTGTGGAATATAGAAAATATAATCAATGACAAGATAGTGATTTACCCGCATTTGGGTGACCTAAAAAATGGAGACCCACTTTAAATGACATGATGGGTTTCTATTTGTCCCTATGTCATCCTTTGTCTTGGCAAGTCTATTTCGTGTGCTTGCGGATATGGAGCTCTATGGGTTTTGCTCTCGTCTTCTTTCATTTGTTCATGCACTTTAAACTGTCTATCGCTAGCATTTGAGTATCTAGGATCGGGCACAAAAGGCATCTTAGCCATTTTTGAAATCGTAATGGTTGGGAAGTGAAAATCAACCTCTACTATTCCTAGCAATAGGTAGCAACCACCGCCTTTAAATGAATGTTCAACCAAACTTTTCGGAAAATGCGCCGTATCAAAATAATCACCTTCGGTATCTATCCAAGTACCAAAATACATCATGCCTACTTTGGTTGGCACTTGCTTTGTTGATACCAAATAAGCGAGCAATTTGACTTCTTTTTTTACAAAATGGATCAGATCTTTGGCTACAATCGTACTCCTATAACTAGTTGCTAACAAATCAAACGGTGAACAAGACACAGGGAAACTCAATATTTCAATCTCATCAAAAGCATCCTCAAAAATGGAACGTTGAATGACTGGTAATTTGAATTCCTTTATGGGTTCCTGGATAAGCAATAGGTTTTTATTGACTACCTTGAAATTAACCAAAATCATCCGTGCTGCAACAATTAGCTGGCTCTTTGTCTGTCCCGTAAACCGAAACGCGCCAATAAATATAAACACTTGCAAACTCTCCAAACCTATCTGAACTCTATTGATAAAATCTTCAAGTGATCTATACTCTCCGTTTAAGGCTCTTTCTTTAATAATGGCTGCTATTAATTCACCA
>JANMMV010000792.1:0-3235 GCA_031373565.1 Saprospiraceae bacterium | reverse complement strand
GATACAAAAGCTAAGCGAAAATAAAAAAAAACTAATGAGACAATATGCTCAGGTTTTGCGTGTCAATTATCTAAAAAAGCTAGCAAACTCTAAATGGACCTATTTGCTATCATCAGAAAGTATCAATAATCTAATGCTCAGGTGGCGGTACATGAATCAATTTAAGGCATTTGCTAAGCAAAAAGTAGGCGAGATCAAACTGACAACTGAAGAAATCGTAATCAAAAATCAAGAAATTGCAAGCCTAAAAACAAAAAACGAGACTAATCTAGCGGAAACGTCAAAAAACGTAGCACTCTTAAAAATAGAGCAATTAGAAAAAGATAAGGTAGTGAAAAAGCTGACAGCTGAAGAAAAAAACCTTAACGCAAAACTCAAAAAACGTGAAAGAGAGCGCGAAAACTTGAATAGTAGTATTGAGCGGATTATCATAGCGGAACTAAGCAAGTCGTCGGCAAAAGAAAAAGATGATATTACTTTAATAAAGAAAAAAGAGATTGACAACTCGGACTTTGCTAAAAATCGCGGTGCTTTGGGTTGGCCAGTATCGAAAGGCAAGATAACTGGAAGCTTTGGTAATCATCCGCATCCTACGCTCAAAAATATAGAAATTTCTAACAATGGTATAGATATCACCCTTCCCGCTCCTAGTGCCGTAAATTGTATCTTTGACGGTGAAGTATCGGGGGTAACCAACATTCCAGGGTGGAATAATGTCGTCATGATCAAACATGGATCATATACTACAATCTATGCCAAGCTCAAATCGGTCAATGTCTCCAAAGGACAAAAAATCAAGCGCGGCCAATCTATCGGATCTGTCGCAGCCAACGAAGACAATGCGGTAGAACTACATTTTGAATTATGGAAAGACAAAGTCAAACTCAATCCACAGAACTGGTTCAATAAATAAATTTTCATTTTTGTGTTTTGACTTTATCTAAAGGAATATTACCCTTTTATAGAAGGAGGCTTTTTTCATAACGTGGTGCAACGCCTATGTTTTGGTAGCAGCTCTATCAAGCTATGACATCTAGAGATTGCAGGTCGTTCAAGCCGCACGTTCTGCATACATGACATGAAAAAGCCTTAGTGATATGGGTCACTAAGGCTTCGTTTTTGTTAGGTCCGTCTGACTTAGGCGGCTTCAAAATTGACAATCATGATAGTAAGCACCATAACTAGTAAAAAAAAAGCAACTTTAAATCGCACGTCCCTAAACAGAATTTCGTCTTTTCTGTAAAACATGCTACGAGTTGAAGGTTTGGTTATTAATAATTATATTCGATATCCGTACTTGCCTTTTGCAGATACACTAAGCATAAGCCAAATATGATACCATAACAATTATGTAACATATGTTCTTTAACCATTATAGTTTAAGTAAGAAGCCTCCGTTTATACTTGTCGTAAATAGACCCTTTATACAATACTATAAATCAGTAATTTATATAACCCACTAACGAAGTATATAATATTTTGATGATATCAAACTTTCGAAAATTACCCTAATTTGGTTAGTAAGTAAAATTTGTTTGGTACTTTTTTATCCTGACCTTATTCGATTCCCAATGTCTCACGGTCGAGTTTTTTTACTTTAGCAGATACAAAACAGATATTTATAGCACATATTAGTCCAATAGAACTTACATTTGTGTAATGAGTATCAATGATCGCGGTAGTTTGGGTAGGATATTAAAGTTTTCCTAAAATAACAACAGACACAAGGCTTATACGTTTAATAATTAAGGACAACCATTTTACTTACTATGAAACACCATCCAATATTAAGATCAATATACTTTATACTGTTTTTTAGTGTAACGACTACGCTTTTCTCCCAAGTAACAAATGACGAATGTCGTTTTGCAAAAGCGATACAAGTAACTTCCAATTTTTGCTCAGCAGACGGAGAATTTACTAATGTTGGAGCAACGTCTGATCCAGTTTTTGCCAATACATGCATTAGTCTTAAATGGGACAACGGGGTTTGGTTCTCATTTGTGCCGCGAGAACCAGCAGCATTAATTAGGGTTTTTGGTGCTGGAAATGGAGGAACACTTAAAGACCCAAAAATTATCATTTTTGAAAAGTGTGGTGACTACCTTCAGTGTTCTCCGGGCAAAACAATAGGTTTAGATGAGCTTACTATAGATGACTTAAATATAGGCCAGACTTACTTTATCATGATTGAGAGTTCAATAGGTGGCAATGGGACATTCAAATTATGTCTAGATGATTTCATACCTACTCCCACACCAGAGAGCGATTGCAAAGATGCCGTAGTATTATGTGACAAATCGTCATTCAAGGTGGAAAGTTTATCAGGCGCGGGTACTGACAATAACGAATTGGACCCTAAAAGCTGCGTAATGGAAGAATTTGCTTCTGCTTGGTACAAATGGACTTGCGACCAAGCAGGAAGCTTAACATTTTCCCTCACACCCAATGATTTTAGGGGTCGAAATTTTGAATCCGATGATTTAGATTTCGCTATATATGAATTGCCAAATGGCATAGATAATTGTGCTGGTAAAAAAATTGTTAGGTGTATGGCGGCTGGGGCAAATGTCGGTCCAAATGGAGGTACAGCACCACTATCTCAATGGATCGAGTGCAATGGTGAGACAGGACTTCGTGATGGGGATGGAGATGTAGATGAAGATGCTGGATGTGGCAACAGTGGAGATAATAACTGGCTAAAACCACTTGATATGGAATCTGGAAAATCATATGTGCTAATTGTCAATAATTTTAGCCGTTCCGGTCTTGGTTTTGCGATTGATTTCGGAGGATCGGGTACCTTCCTAGGACCTAAAGTCGACTTCGGAATATCGGCACAGCAAAAATTTGAATGTGACAAGACAGTCACATTTACCAACAAATCTAGTTCTGCGACGGATTCTATAGTTAGTTATTCATGGAATTTTGGGGCTCGATCAACACCTAGCCGTGGTACTACTCGCGGTCCTTTGGATGTGATATATTCGGGATTTGGGGATAAAACGGCTGCGCTAACTATTGAGTCTTCACGTGGATGTGTGGTCACAAAAATAATTGATTTCTTCATTGACGCATGTTGCAAAGATACTTCTACCTTAAGTCTTAATGCCACGGCGATTGATTTACGTTGTTTTGGTATACCTGAAGGAAGAATCGAAGCGCAAGGTATAAGTGGGGGTGGTGAATATCAATATAGTATAGATGGTAAAAATTTTCAGCCCAACCCTAATTT
>JANMMV010000785.1:0-8040 GCA_031373565.1 Saprospiraceae bacterium | reverse complement strand
CTCTGTGATCATCGATGTGAGTATAGATCAAGGAGGGTGTTTTGAGACTTCACGTATGACAACTTTAGATTCGCCGACTTTTACCAAACATGGTGTAATCCATTATTGTGTACCCAATATTCCATCCAAAGTAAGTAAAACAGCCTCAATGGCAGTTAGCAATATTATCACTTTACTACTTCTCAAGATGGGATCTGTTGCCAATCTTCACAATCTATTGTATGATCATCAAGGGATCCGAAATGGATGCTACTCTTATAAAGGATGCATCACTAATGAATATCTGGCGCAGAGATTTGGTCAAAAATATACCCACTTAGACTTGCTTTTGACAAGTAAATATTAATTTTGGAAGGTCTAATTAATCAATTACAAATCATACGATCATCAGAATGGAATTAGGAACGCTATTAAGTAAAGTAAATCGTTACAAACAAGTATTAGAAAACACCCAAAAACATAGAGAAGCTTGGGGAGCGTCCATCAAACCTATGCTGATAAGTACACTCAATGACCTACTCAAAAATTTAGATATCCCCAAGGCAGAAGTCATCACCCGAGATAATATTGAAAATCTCGAAGCAGTGACGATTGATTTAGGAAGGTCTAGTAGCGGAATTGCAGAAAATATTGAAGACTCAGGGGTAAAACGAACTATGATCAAGTCAAATGGATCATTGATATACCAACAACTGTTTAACGGCAAAATAATTGTCATGGTTGTAAGTCCATTCATAGAAGGATACGAACAACCTAATCCACCTACGACGATTGAAATCTTAAGACCCGAAGAACTCAAAGCACCGTTTATACTGCGTCATTTGGAGATGCTGCTTAAAGAGATCACCGAATGGGAAGATTATGACGATGAGGAGCAAAAGACCACGATTGGATTTACACCAAATCCTATTGGTTTTCAGGCTGCTGAAAATGAAGGTGGTTCGCAGATACAGAATTCTATGCTTGTTCCATAAAGAAAGTTCAGTTCTTCAATGCAAATATTAAAAATCAACTGCCGCAATAATGTTTTACAACGTAGTGTTACTTCGTTTTTAAACAGAGGGGAAGTCTCCATAACTTCCCCTCATTTTTTGATTGGTCTTAACAACAACCTATTACGCTACAAAGTGCGCAACAATTGGTTTCAGTGACCATTAAGCTTAAAAACATCATGTTACTTCGTTTTTAAAAGTGAAAAAATAAAAGCATTTCTCGGATGCGCATCCTTCTTCTTTACTCGGTCTTGAGCATCAGTATTTTATTTTAAATTAACTATTCTACCAAAAGCTTGACTAAGCATGGAGGTTTTAATAATATTGAAACAGCAGAGTTCACCGTTATTGGTACATGATACCAAGGCAAATTTTTCACCTGCTTCAAGATTAAATTTCGCTCTAACATCTTTGGGTAATACAAGCTGCCCTCGTTCATCAAAAGAAATGACAGCTTCTAGTTCAAAATTGTTTTCAGATTCTCCACAGCATTTGTCAGCCATACTATCAAATTTATATGCAAATATATCTGAATTATCTGATAAATCAATAATTTCTGAATTATTTACTATAAATTTATGAGGTGAGATTGGTGGAGCCGAGGGAGATACTATAACACCATGTAAGAATGGGAGTTCTAGGTTCTGGGGCACATGCATTATAGAAAACCGCTACGATTAGATTTATAGTGGAGAAAATATGAAATAATCGAGACAAGCAGTTGACAAAACTACACATGACGAAAGCAAACACTATTTATTTTTCCTTACTTCCACTTAAAGGTGGAAATCAAAGAATCTATCTCAGGTTTGATAAAATTGTAAACGGCAGCTGTAGAATCTGGATTGACCTTACTATTGTAGTATAGTGATGCCCTAAAAAAATGCTTCTTGCCATCTGTCAGATAGAATTGGACCGGACTGGCGACTGGACCTTCGATATTGAACATAAGGCCTTTGACACCATTGCTGTTTTCAATAGGATCTTCTTTGCGGTAGTTAGCTCTAGAATTATGGTTTCCCGCTATTTTAAAAGCATCTTCTATG
Source organism: Saprospiraceae bacterium (assembly GCA_031373565.1). GTDB lineage: Bacteria > Bacteroidota > Bacteroidia > Chitinophagales > Saprospiraceae > OLB9. The sequence goes on along the minus strand of JANMMV010000785.1, from coordinate 6,002 downwards.
TGCTTGCTAAGGCTTTTGGGTCCGTCTAGCGGATAATAACTACAATGTAGACTTAGATTTAGATCTTTGGAATTGATATCAAACCAGCAGTTAGATGTAGGCTTACCTTCAAAAACAAAAGTATCCTTAAGAATTGTACAATAACTAGGATAAGTAAATGTAAAAGGACATTCACTCGTGGTATAAGATGAATTACGGGTCTTATTAGGATACATGATACGTGGGTACATGCGAGGTTTAGGGGTTTTAAGTCCTCCATCATCACAAGATGCAAGGACTAAGATAAATAGACTTATTGTGGCTAGGCCAAGATATATATATTTAGCTTTCATGATGCTCACTAATTTACGTTTTTGATTAGACTGATTTTTTCGATGCGTTTTTTGGTCACGGTGATGACCTTGAGGGTGACGTCACCTATAATTAGTTCTCTATCAATAGAAGGTATCGCACCTGTAATTTCTAATACCATTCCACCCAAACTATCCGCTTCCCCTCTAACATCATCGAAATACGAAAGTTCCGTTTTGATGATTCTACATACGTCTTTGATGAGTGACTTGCCATCAAATATAAAGTGATTTTCTGCAATTTTGATATAATCAGTTTCTTCTTCTTGATCAAATTCGTCGCGAATCTCTCCCACTATTTCCTCCATAATGTCTTCCAGCGTGACTAAACCCGCTGTACCACCATATTCGTCAACGATGATGGCCATATGTGCACGTTTGTGCTGAAACTCGCGTAGCATCTCGTCTATTTTCTTTGACTCGGGTGCAAAGACTACTGTGTTTCTTATCAATTTTTGCCAATCAAATTTATCATCTGCGTTATGAAATGCCAATAGATCTTTTACATAGATGATACCTATTACGTTATCTAAATCTTCGCGATACACAGGTACTCTCGAATAAGAAAACTCTTTAATTGTTTTGAGTAATTCTTTGAAGGTAACATCTTCGTTTATGGCGACGATATCTAAACGTGGCTGCATGATCTGTCTCGCTGTCTGATCACTAAATTTTACAATACCTTTTAGAATTCCAGCTTCCTGCACTGACGTTTCATTATCCATAATCAGCGTAAGGTCGATGGCCGCATCTATATCTTTACGGGATTGCTGCTGACCTTTGCTATTATTAGTGTTGGCCGCATTTCGGGTCTCCATCATATCTGCAATTCTGACAAACATGGTATTGATCGGCTGCAAAAGAAAATCGAAGAACTGCAAGAGAGATACTGCTGGGGCAATGAGTTTACGATGGATTTGAGAAGCATATAACTTTGGTATAGATTCTCCAAAAATTACGATCACAAGGCTAATCAAAACCGTCACTACCAATAGTTTTATGCCAAATGATAATGAATTTACATTTTCGGCAGACAATCCGATCAATTGCGATATCTCAGCAGAAACATGATGATACCACTCTTCTGAGATAATATGATGAAGGATGTAACTGGCAACAAGTATAGTAGCTATTGTAAAAACGGTATTGACGATAATGATCGTTGAAAGCAAATGTGTAGGTCGCTGAAGCATTTTGACCATTTGTTCGCTTTGAATATTTTCATGCTCCTCATTATCTTTATTCTCTCTATGTCCAAATGTCAACAAATTAACTTCTGACGCTGAGATGAGTGCTAGAGTAGCTAAAAGTACAATCAGGATCAGTACAGATAATAGTAAATTTTCCGAACTTATCGTTTGGGATGCAATAGCAGTTACGTTATTGATAACTGCGTATTTGGGGTCAGGATCCAAATTAGACATTTTATAGGCGTATGCTCAGTAAGCGGAATTACTCACTATAGAATATGATTAGAATGGAAGATCATCTTCCTGTTTGCCGGCAGCGTCCGAATGGTCAGAAGACATATCAGATTTTGGCGCTCTGTTAGCCAATGGATCAGCGTCTATGGGAGGAAATCCCGCTCCTAGGTTAGGGTTGTTAGATTTTTCTCTTCTTTCTAATGAATTAACGGTGACTGCCACGATTTCAGTAGTCGTTCTTTCGACGCCATCTTTATCATTGTATTTGCGATGGGTTATCTTCCCTTCTACATATGCGAGATTTCCCTTCTTTAGTTCTCTTTCGCATTTTTCGGCAAGATATCTCCAAACTACGATATTGTGCCATTCAGTTAGGTTTTGCCAAGTGTCGCTTTTATCTTTATAGCTTTCTGTCGTAGCAAGGCTGAATGTACCTACTTTGGTACCATTTTCAAGTGTGCGAATTTCAGGATCTTTTCCTAGGTTGCCTACTAAAGTGACTTTATTGATCATAATGCTTTCGTGTTTAAATTTTTATTCTATCTTAGTTTATGTCTCTCTTATAGATCGTCCTTAATTATTTTAAAGAAATCATTTATTATCTTGGGATATGCAAAGGTTAATACTTTTTTGCGATCTACCAAATATTGATGTTTTTTTATTTCGGCCTGCTCATCACAATTAATGATGTAAAACGAAGCGTATACTTTTTGGTGGGTTAATTGTTGCGTTTGTTTGTATTGTGGAAGAATGGCTTCTTTTATATCTATGGATAATAGCTCTTTGACTTGACTGATGGTTAATACCGCTAAACAATCTTCGGTTTCTATCATAGGTAGCTGATACATACCTTTCCAAATATCCGAGCCTTCTCTTAATTCTATGATCGTTTGATTTTTAGGATATCGCAGAAAAATATAGTGAAAATATCGGGTCCTAACCTTGATCTTTGCTTTTTTGGTAGGCAACTCTTTTGTCATACCGCGAAGATATGCTTGGCACCGATCAATAAGCTGACATCGATCACATGATGGCGAGCTAGGAGTACAAATTTGTGATCCCAAGTCCATTATGGCTTGATTGTATCGGCCTGGATCAACATCTTTTATGGCTTCCGCCGAAAATGCAGCTACGTTATCTACTAATGTTTTGGTGCCGATAGCATCAGCATATCCATTCACTCTCGCAACCACCCTATAAGCATTGCCATCAATACTTGCATAGTGTTGACCAAAAGCAAAGGACGCAATAGCTGCTGCTGTATAAGGGCCGACTCCTCTTAGTGAAATTATGTCATCAAAATCTGAAGGAAAAACGCCGCCAAAACGATCTCGAACCTGCTGAGATGCTCCGTGCAGATTTCGTGCTCTTGAATAATAACCTAATCCCTCCCACATTTTGATCACTTCATCTTGGGTACTGTTAGCAAGACTAATTACATCTGGAAATCGCTCTACAAATCTTAAATAATAAGCAGTTCCCTGTGCCACCCTAGTCTGCTGAAGAATGATCTCTGAAATCCAAATATGATAAGGATCCTGTGTTTTTTTCCAAGGAAGATCGCGAGCCACGATTTGTGCCATATCCATCACCATAAGGGCAAAGGTTGAAGGGCTTATTGCATCACGCATCTAAGGAAGAAGTATCGTTAGAAAATAAAAAAGAGAAATATAGCTATCGAAAAGCGTAAATTCTAGGCAGACAGAGCGCGAACTAATGAATAATCACCATAGTTTTCTAAAATACGTGCTTTGAGCGCCTTACGAGCAAAAAATATTCTACTCTTGACTGTACCAAGCGGCAATCCAAAAGCGTCTGCTATCTCTTGGTACTTGTACCCTTCGTAATGCATTATAAATGGAACTCTGATGTTTTCATCTAGGTCAGCAATCATGCCATTCAGCTCATCCATGAGAATATTGGTATGTGCATCATTTTCGATGGATGCGCTGCCAGAGTTTAGAAAATATAAATTGTCGGTAGAATCTATTATGGTGTTTGTCTTTACCTTCTTCCGATAGTTGTTGATAAAGATATTTTTCATAATAGTGAAAGTCCAAGCCTTAAAGTTTGTATCTGGCCTAAACTTATCACGATTTATAATTGCCCTTATAGCTGTCTCTTGATACAGATCTTTTGCATCTTCCGAATTCTTTGTGAGATTGTATGCAAAAGCATTCAATGAATCTGTGAGTATTTCCAGCTTTTTATCAAATTCCATGGTAGACATTACTTGGTCCTGTTAAAAGTAGAAACAAATATACGGCAATAAAAACAATTGTCCACTCGGAGTCGTGAAAATTCGTGTTAATAAAAACATAAAATTGTCACCAGTCAAAATTATCAACTGATTATGGACAAAAAAAAGGTCTTTTAACACTTTTAAGTAAAGAATGCAATCATTTGACTAACAATCGGTTAAACAATGTAACTATCCTATACTTGGTAAATAGTAACCTATGCGATCATTGATCTAACCATTGAAAGATCACCGTAATTGGTTTGTATCATAGTTTTGAGCGCCTTGCGGGCAAAGAAAATCCGACTTTTAACAGTACCAAGCGGTAAATCAAACTGCTCAGCTATCTCGTGATATTTAAATCCCTGAAAGTGTAGTAAAAAAGGCACCTTGATACTATCGTCTAATTTATCAATCATTCCGTACAACTCATCCATGAGCATTTTACGAGATCCTTCATTTATACTATTGTTGATAGGAGAACTATCAATAAAAAAATTGTTGTCAGAATGATCTAAAATTGTATTAGCCTTTACCTTTTTACGGTAGTTGTTGATAAAGATATTCTTCATTATCGTGAAGGTCCATGCCTTAAAATTGGTGTCGTCTCTATACTTTTCGCTATTATTGATAGCTCTAAATGCTGTCTCTTGAAATAGATCTTTAGCATCCTCAACATTTTTTGTTAAGCTGTATGCAAATGCGTTTAATGAAGAATCTAAAAGACTTAAGTTTTTTTGAAATTCAATCGTAGACATTGTTTAAGTATTTGATGATGCAAAGATACATCTTTTGTTTAATAAAACAAATAAAATACTTAAACAAAATTAAAAATTACTTAAATCGGTTAGAAAACCCAACCGATCAGTATAAATAAAGCATCAGTATCGAATAGTTTTTTAGAAATCCATGCCGATACTCACGTACAAAATAGGCTTTTGTATCTTACGAGTCTCTATGCCGTAGCCATGATCAACCTTAACAAAATACCCAAATATCTGGGTTCTAAGACCGTAGCCGACACCCATCACTAACGGATCTCGAAAATATTCGACTTCAATCTTGATCAGTGGAGGGCTTTCGATAACAACTTTATTGAGAATATTTTCCTCTGCAAAAGGATTGGCACCATAGAATGCTACACCTGCATCAAAAAATCCTGTGAACTGTAGATTTCGAAGAAAAGCACTGCCTTGGCCAGGGCCTAATAAGTATTGAAAAGCAGGAATACGCACTTCGGAATTGAAAACGGCAAACGTAGAACCATTTCGGATATTGCTATTGAAGCCTCTTAAATGAAATGCATTGACTTTATAAGCAAAGTCACCTTGTTCAGGTAGGGGAATACTATTGTCAAATCTTCTGATCAAATTATTCTCAACGCCACCTAGGTAGTAAAGCATTTTTTTAGATCCAAAAGAAGTAGCTGCTGAAGATCTAAAAGCAAGGACAGACTTCTTGAGTAGCGGTAGATAGTATCTAACATCGTAACCTGTGACGTTTGTGAAACCTTTCGCTAAATCAAAATCAAATCCGTCTATCACATTGATGTCAAACTCATTGATGGCTTCATTAAAGACCTTCAGTCTCAAACCATGTTTTATATTGAGCGAGGCGTCAAATGTATTGTCATAAATATATTCAAGTTTCAAGCTTATTCGCTTTTCGTTTATGTTGGGAGCTTCAAAAGACAAATTCTCAGTACTCAATTGATGAAATTTATCAAATCTAATAGCTGATGTAGCTCTCACACTGCTATATATATGAAACGGATATTTGAGTTGATACATCCCGAGTATTGAAGTTTTTTGAGACCTTAAAGCAAAATTAGCTGATGGATCGGAAGTATCATACTTTGTCGTCTTTCGATAGATCGCATACCTCTTGTCTATGCGTAACTTTTTATTGTCAAAGACCAAAAATGCTTCCGATCCGTTGAAGGTTGTGGGTATCCGAATTCCTGCATCTATAGAGTAATCTTCAAACAAG
>JANMMV010000783.1:0-1530 GCA_031373565.1 Saprospiraceae bacterium | reverse complement strand
GTTAGCAAAAAAAAATAAAACACAAATTTAAAATACACGGACTTTAAGTTGATATAACATCGATTAGATTTTATAGATACAAAGAAACGATACAGATATAGAGCATAATTTCGATTTCTACTCTGTCTTTCAATGGTAAATATAAATATAATAGCCTTAACTAAATCAATTCAAAATTAAAATCTTAATATATAAATAATTCAATTTTATAAAGTGCTGATAAACCCAAACTTCAATATCTTGATTAACACTACCTCGATGCAGAAAGCGTGGCTGAAACCGACTTTTTAGCTTTGTCACGAATAAAATCAATTCTTACCTTGTCTCCTGATTTATATTTTTCAAGAACTAAAATAAGATCATTGTTAGTTGTAATTTTTTTTCCATCAATTGAAGTAATTATATCGCCAAAAATGATTTCACCTTCGACATTTCTTTCAAGTGCTTTCAATCCTGCCCTATCTGCGCCACCGTTTGGTTCAGTGGCTAAAATCATTGCACCTTCTACTCCCCAGTTTTGGGCATATTGCTGCGGCAATAGCTCAACACCTAGAACGGGACGTATAACTTTTCCGTATTTTATCAAATCACTAATTACCCATTTGACTTCGTCCGAAGGTATTGAAAATCCAATACCTGCAGAAGCCCCAGAAGGGCTATAAATCATAGTGTTGACTCCGATAAGCCTGCCTGATGAATCAAGTAGTGGCCCGCCAGAATTACCCGGATTGATAGCAGCATCGGTCTGTATTACATCTCGGATAGGCCGACCTCCAATAGACTTTATCTCTCTACCCAGCGCGCTTATTACACCTGTGGTTAAAGATTGGTCTAAACCAAACGGATTTCCTATTGCATAAACTGACTGGCCTACTTTTAATGTGGATGATTTACCCACAGGGATAGGGCGAAGTTTGTCCCTAGCAATATCGATTCTAAGTACAGCCAAGTCCTTATTAGGCTCAACTCCTACAAGCGTGGCATTCCAAACCGTGCGATCATTGAGGGTAACTTTAAATTTATCCCCCCCTTCGATAACGTGATAATTGGTGATAATATGACCATCCGTATCCCATACAAATCCAGATCCAGTTCCCTTCGGAATTTCAGCAATATCTCGAGACCAATAATCTTGTTGAGTGCTAATTGTAGTAATAAAGCATACTGACGGTGCAGACCGCTCAAAGATATCTATGGTCGCTTTTTCTGTATCTGTGATAATCGTAACGGGCGCTTCGGGCCGTTGCTCATCAGCGGGTCTAGATGCGGCAATGGGTTTGTTTTCGATATAACTACTATTGACAAATAAATCGGATATAAGATTATATTTTGAACCGACAAAAAAGCCTAATGCTGCTAACATTATTAGACCCAAAACCTGTGATATTTTCATCTTACTTATTTTAATTATACAATCTATTTATATAAAAAATAAGACGTCTATTTGGTTCAAAATATTGGATGAACTGGGATATTTTTAGATAAAATATACAGATAAGACGACGAAAATCTTAGAAAGGTTTTAACCTA
>JANMMV010000773.1:0-9397 GCA_031373565.1 Saprospiraceae bacterium | reverse complement strand
GTAATTCGCAAACTTCTAACCCGCAACCCGTAACTACTAAACCCGCAACCATACTTCTTCATTGCTGGCGGGGTGGTATGCGTAGTGCAGCAGTAGCTTGGTTGCTGGACTTATATGGTTTTAAGGTTTACACACTTATAGATGGTTACAAGTGTTATAGAAATTGGGTGTTGGATCAATTTACAAAAGACTATCAAAAGAAGAATGGTACTTTCTCTGATGATTTTGGCAAGACCTTGAATAAGGAGATGGATTTTATGGGTGCAAGTTCAAAACTTACTTATCCCAATTACTATCAGTTTTTTGAAAAAGAAAAAAAGCTTGTTCTTTCAGATAGCTATGATAGTTTTCTTCAAAATATCGATCTTGATGATGCGACTAATTTACAATTGCCAGGATACAGGGACTTTGCGAAGATGTTTGTAGAATATATGGTATCAAAAGAACTGGCTGACACAACAAAGACTGATATCTCAAAGTCTTTTGAGCAAGTTTCTAAGCATTTTAAAGATGATAAGATAAAATCTTATTTACATCATGTATTGATAAAAGATGCCATAGCTTACAATGTCAATGATGTCGCTCCGTTGATGTCCGAATATACAGCTCTCCAGACTAATGACAACTATCTTAAAGAAGCTATCAAGGCATTTGATGCATGGAAGCCGCTTCTAGCTGGCAGTATAGCACCAGACTTCACATATCAAGATATCCGTGGTAAGTCAATACCTTTATCGTCACTCAAAGGTAAAGTTGTCTACATAGACGTTTGGGCGACATGGTGTGGGCCATGTCTCGCAGAGTTACCACACTTGGAGAGTCTTCAGGAGATATTTAGCAAGAACAAAGAAATCGCGTTTATGTCTGTGTCCATCGATCAGGATAAGGACGCATGGCAAAAGATGGTTAAAGATAAGTCTATGAAAGGTCTGCAATTGATTGCGGATCAAGATTGGAAGTCGAGTATCGTTCGGGATTATCAGATCGAAGGTATACCGAGATTTATCATTATCGGCAAAGATGGTAATATCATCGATGCCAATGCTGCTCGACCTTCAAATGAGAAGCTAACCAGAAAGCTGACGAAGGCATTAATGTAAAGTTTTGGATTATCATCCCATAATATAAAACAAGGCAACTAGGCCAGCTGTCTCCGTTCTCAACCTATATTCCCCTAGAGAAACAGATGTTAGACCGTGATCAACACAATGCCTTATCTCATCTGCAGTAAAATCGCCTTCAGGTCCTATTAGTACAACTGCTGATTTGTCTGATTGAAAAATATCAGATAAAGGCTTAGTCCCCGACTCAAGATGGGCAATGTATCGCTGATCATAAATACTGATATGATTGACAACTTCTTTGACACTTTCGAACCCAACGATTACGGGTAAATGGGTACGTAGTGACTGTTTCATTGCAGAAAGTACTATCTTTTCAATTCTTGTAGTGGAAGATGATTTTTTCTCCGTGCGTTTCCCAACGAATAAGATGATCTCATCGATGCCAATCTCTACCGCTTTTTCGACAAACCATTCAAGCCTTGCGGGTGTTTTGGTAGGTGAGATCGCAATCCCTCTTGGTGCCCCTTTTTTAGGACGAAATTCTTTCTTAGTTATGGCTACCGATGTAGTCATTTTTTCTATCGCAAGTATGTTTCCTTCTAGCCAATTTCCCTTGCCATCAGTAGCTCTGATCAGGTCACCTAGTCGATGTCTAAGAACTTTTGTACAGTGTTGATGCTCTTCATCTTTCAATATAAACACATCTTCTTGAACATCACTTGTGTAAAACAAAAACATAAAAGTCACAAATTTTACATAAAGTTAATCTAATATTCCAACATGCTGTGTCCATATAGTCGATAATTATAGTATTTTCGCCGTCTGTTAGGACGTTGGGTGAACTAATGCAGTTCTGATCACGTTATTCAAAATTATATTTTACTAATAAGAACAATCTTTCATAATGGATAAATTAAGTTTGGCGCTGCAGTTAATACTGAGCCTTTCTATACTTGTAGTCTTACACGAATTAGGTCATTACTTACCTGCTAAATGGTTCAAAACCAAGGTAGAGAAGTTTTATCTTTTCTTTGACCCTTACTTTTCACTTTTTAAGAAGCAAATAGGCGACACAGAATGGGGCATAGGATGGATTCCTTTCGGCGGATATGTGAAGATAGCAGGTATGATCGATGAAAGCATGGACAAAGATCAGATGAAGCAGCCCGCACAGCCATGGGAATTTAGGTCTAAAAAAGCGTGGCAAAGACTTATTATCATGTTAGGTGGTGTCACTGTCAATTTTTTCTTAGGGCTTCTTATTTTCAGTATGATGGTCTTATACTGGGGAGAGTCATATACAAACATGAAAGATGCAAAATATGGTATCGCTGTCGATTCTCTAGGGATGAAACTTGGTCTTAAAGATGGTGACATCATTAAAGCTGTGGACACAGTCAAGGTTGATCGATTTAGTGCAGGTCTTGTTACGAAAGCACTTGTCATCAATCAAGCAAAAGAGATTTTCATAACGCGAAATGGTCGAGATACTTCAATTTCTGTTGACAATAGTGTAGTTCAGGAATTGACAAAATATAAGAACAGAAAACAACAGATTTTTGGACTTCGTATTCCAATGCAAATGGATTCCGTTTCTGCGGATGGGAACGCAATGAAAGCTGGTATTAGTAAAGGTATGCAAATATTGTCTATGAATGGAGCAAAAGCGGAGTGGCAGCATGAATTTCGTCGAGCGCTACAGAATAATGCGGGCAAGACGGTACAACTCGAAGTCACAAATGGGAAAGATACTTTGGTAAAATCTGTTCCTGTAACAGATAAAGGAACAATAGGTATCGCGCTTCATGCGCCTGATTGGATGCCAATCCAAACCCAAAAATATGGTTTTGTTGATGCTGTGGTCAAAGGAACTTCTAATGGAATTGGTTTTTTAGGTGATCAAATGAAGGCTTTCGGTCAGATCTTCAAAGGAAATATCAAAGCAAAAGACTCGCTCGGTAGTGTCTTCTCAATGGGGTCAATGTTTGATCCTGCATGGGACTGGCGAGTATTCTGGGGAATGACGGCCAGTTTATCTATGCTATTAGCATTTTTTAATCTATTACCGATACCAGCACTGGATGGCGGATATGTTGTTTTCTTGTTGTGGGAAATAATACGCGGCAAAGCACCTTCTGACAAATTTATGGAAGTCGTCAATTATATTGGATTTTTCATATTGATGGGATTGATGATCTTTGCATTGGGTCTTGATGTAGGCAGATTGTTTTCATAAGTACGAGATAGATGATAAACCAATCCTATTTTGAGATTCTACATCAGCCAGAGACCTTCGGTATTGACCAAGAAGCAATTAAAAAATCATATTATAAAGCGAGTCGAGCTTATCATCCAGATTTTTTTACGATGGGAGGCCCCGAAGAGCAACTTCGAGCTAACCAAATGTCTGAATTGATTAATGAAGCCTACAAAACTTTGTCGGACCCGATGCTTAGGACTGGATATATTCTTCGACGTCAAGGTGTGCTTGTTGAAGGAGATAAAACTGAATTGGATCAAGCCTTTCTACTGGAAATGATGGAAATTAATGAAGCAATTTTTGCAGCGCAAGAAGAAGGAAATGCTGAAAGTTGGCAAGAAGTTAATCAACAGATAGCGGTCTTTGAGGATTCGTTGACAAGCCGCGGATCACAAGCGATGAGTGATTACGATCAGCTTGTGACTATTGAGGGAAAATTAAGTTCTGATATTTCTAATTTAGAAATTATCAAGGAGTATTATCTGAAACGCAGATACCTCGATCGCATGAAGTCCATCATCAACGGACATCATGATTTGTAATATTTTTTTAGAAATCAGATCAGTAAAGTTTGTATATGTAAAAATAGTTGCTACATTTGCGACCGCTTGATGACAGCATTAAGTTAGATTGATTGCCGAAGTGGTGGAATTGGTAGACACACTGGACTCAAAATCCAGCGCTAGCAATAGTGTGCGGGTTCGAGTCCCGCCTTCGGTACATAATTAATAAAATAAACCCTTGTAATTGGAATGATTGCAAGGGTTTTTTGTTGTTAAGGCACGCTGTTATTACAATTTTGTAGTAAAAATGGCATCATTGTATTTACTTTATAGTATTAATGGTATATATCTATGATATAAAATGTCAATATCATGCAAAGTGTAAATTTGGGAGAACCATTCGAAAAGTATATTCTGTAGTTAGTAGCTTCAGGGTATTACGCGTACGCCTCAGAAGTAGTACGGGATGAACTGCGATTCACGATGGAACACAATGAGAAATTGAAAGTGAGGCAATTGAAGATGTTGATTCGGGAAGGACTAGATGATATTGAAGCGGGTAGGTTAGTACCATACGATCATAAGTTTTGGGAAAGGATAAATACTGGTGTTCGAGAGAATATTAAGAACAATAAGCCAATTCCAGATCATGTCAGACCTTAAATTTAAAATTTAATTTTCAGAGGCAGCTTTTGAGGATATCGGGGATATTCAAACTTACACCGAATTGACATTTGGAAATTTGCAGAAACCAGATTATCAAGAAAGGCTATCGCGTACTTTTGCGAAAATTGAATTATATCCAGAAATCGGCCATATACATTGATACTTAGACACAGATTTTATAATTTATGCTGCTGGAAAGCAGATTGTCATTTATAAGATATTAGGAAATCAATTACACAACACACGCATCATTCCCCAAAAAGTCAATTTTAAAGGTCTTGAATGGTAAATGCATTTCATAATAAGTTAGATTTGTGAGGCATAATCGCGCCGCACAGCCTATGGTATCAAAAATACTTAGAAACCTTACCTTTTGGGTGCTTCTGGCTATCATAAGCGGTGCTATTTTTGGTGCGTACTTTCCAGATAAGGCTATCAATCTAAAAGTTCCTTTTTGGGATTTTGCTGAAGGTCATTTGGATATTGTGATGAAAACCCTAGGTGATGCGTTTATTTCCATCATCAAATTATTCATTAATCCTATCATTTTCTTGACAATTACACTTGGCATAGCTTCAATGGGCGATCTCAAGCGTGTAGGTAAAACGGGTGGTAAAGCGCTGATCTATTTCGAAGTAGTTACAACTTTTGCGTTGATTATTGGGATTGCGGTCGCTTATGTGATACAGCCTGGAGTAGGCGTTGACACATCAAAAGCGGTTGGTGCTGATGTCTCAAAATATGTTACTGGTGCTGCTATATTTAGCTGGATAAATTTCTTTAAGGAAAATTTGACTATCCAAGTGTTGCTTTTTTCATTAGTTTTTGGATCGATCTTGGGGAAGATAAATTTGAAGCAAGCTATTATCAATAACCTTTCAAAAATCAGTAAAATAGTCTTCAAAGGATTGCATTGGGTAATGTACCTTGCACCCATAGGGGCTTTCGGTGGTATGGCATTTACAATAGGGAAGTTTGGGATGGGTGCACTGTTATCACTTGCTAAATTGATGTGCACTGTTTACGTAACTATGGGATTGTTTGTGTTTGTCTGCTTGGGATTACTCCTGCGAATGTACAAGATATCTATTTGGGATTTTATCAAGTATATCAAGGAAGAATTACTCATCGTACTAGGTACTTCATCTAGTGAGTCTGCGCTTCCTGCTCTTATCGAAAAACTTGAACGTATGGGATGCGAAAAATCCGTCGTGGGCCTTGTTGTACCTGCTGGATATTCATTCAATCTTGACGGTACAACAATTTACCTTTCGATGGCGGTTGTTTTTTTGGCGCAAGCGTACAATGTGACATTGTCATGGGAACAAATGGCCAGTATCATTGGTATCCTAATGATCACATCCAAAGGCGCTGCAGGTGTTACAGGCAGTGGATTTATCGTTTTAGCATCTACGCTTCAAGCCGTCAATGTCATTCCACTGGAGGGATTGGCTTTATTGCTGGGCGTAGATCGATTTATGTCAGAAGCCCGCTCGATCACAAATTTTATAGGTAATGGAGTGGCTACTGTATGGATAGCTAATCACGATAATGCATTCGATATGTTGGCCTGTAAACAAGCATTTCTCGAAGAAGAACAAGATGAATTGTATTATACAGATTGAAAAATTGGAAAAAAAATGCCCGACGATCTAGTAGTTAGCGGGTATCTTCACAAACCTATTTTTCCTACTTCTTTACTTTAGATGCAAAATTAGCATTGACTTTAGCGGCAATTTTTTCTGCTGCGTCTACCATTTTCTTTTCTGACAAGGTAGTGATATTAAATGCTAGCATAAACATATAATCGTTGCCAAGATTCCAATAGCATCGTGACTGGTTGAAACTATAAGCTCCGATTCCATCACCGGCATCAAATTTTTTGAATCTCTCCGGTTTGTCTTGGCCCAATACAGCTTCACCAGTTTCTAATTTAGCTTTCATGGATAATGTAAAGAAATCTTGTGCATCGTTGTAAGCTGGATTGGTTTGTATCATGAGCATGATGCCCGCATTTGGTGTGCTAGGATCATCCCACTGGAAGAAGCACGAACGACTGCCTTTATTTGACTTATCATCTGCATTTTTGACGTTGATAGATGCAGCAGGTACACCTAGGATACTCTTTATATCTTCTGTAGTAATCATATCACATGTCTCAGGTATATCTAATTGACTTGGATCGGTGGCGATTATCGTCGTAACTCCATCAACTGTCGTTGTAGTCTCAGGTTGTTTTTTATCGGTTTTGCATGCTAAGATGCTCAAAGCGAAGACTAAGAAAATTAAATTTCTCATTTGGATATTCTTTTTTAATAATTCAAAAATATATGCTTGAATTTTCTCTCTCAAAAATTCAGTAACTGCGCAAAGGTAGATATTTATTAAAAAATATTGTAATATGTAATTGAATTTTAGTATTTTAATCTAATTTTTAAGACTAATTACCGAAAAAGGATGACATTAGCGGTCAGATGCTGTAATCAAAGATGTGCTTACATATTTGTCGAAGAAATAAATTTGTCATAATGAAAATCGTTATCGCTCCTGATAGTTTCAAAGGCTCAATAGATGCTTTTAGTGTTGCAAAAGCAATCAGGCTAGGGGTGCAGGCTATTTTTCCTGATGCTGAAATAGTGCTGTGCCCACTTGCTGACGGTGGTGAAGGATCTGGTGAAGTATGGGCGAGTTATCTTAATGCTAAAAAGGTGGTAGTATATGTTCAAGATCCCCTTGGGAGAAATATTGAGTCTCACTATTACCTTAGCATAGACGGCCGTGCAGCGCTCATTGATTCATCGCTTGCTGCAGGATTAATTTTATTATCAACGTTAGAGCGTAATCCTGGGAAGACTTCGACATATGGTGTTGGCCAATTAATTGACAATGCCATTTTTGCGGGTGCTGAACAAATATATTTGACTCTCGGCGGCAGTGCTACAAATGATATGGGAATCGGTATGGCTGCGGCTCTGGGATATAAATTTTCTAATAAAGATCCCTATGATCTTGCGACTACTGGCGAAAATCTTGTATCGATAGAACATATTTCTATACATGAATCAGCCCACAATAGAATAAGAAAGATAAAATTCGATGCTTTATGCGATGTGATAAATCCTTTATATGGTCCAGCTGGCGCAGCATTTGTGTATGGCGCACAGAAAGGCGCTGATTCTGAGATGGTCAAAAGACTTGATGTAGGGACAAAGCATTTTGATCAAATCTGCATGGCTCATGAAAAATATAATCTTAGTGATCTTGATGTCAACAAGCTACATGCGGTACAAGGAGCTGGTGCCGCGGGCGGCCTGGGTTATGGTGCGATGTATTTTTTAGGGGCAAAACTCCTAAGTGGGATTGAAACATTATTGGATTTGGCAGGATTTGATGAAATCATAAAGGATGCTGATCTAATCATCACTGGTGAAGGGAAAATCGATAATCAAACGATTAACGGCAAATTGATTTCAGGAATAATCAAACGAGCTAAAGTCTATAACGTTCCAGTTTTTGCTATTTGCGGACAATGTACGCTTGAGGATGATAAAATTCGTGAACTTGGTTTGCAAAAGGTAGTGCCGCTCGCGACTACTGAAGAAGAAATCAGATATAGTTTTGAACACGGAGTGGAGCAGGTAGTCACGATTTCGAAAACTTTGTTCTAAGCTGTACGGAAAAATGTTTTAAACATTTTATAGATTTAATTGTCTACCATTTTTTAATTATGCATTATGGTTTTGATCATATGTTATAATATTGCAGTAAAAGATAAAAGCCAAATAAGAAAAACAAGTAGTTTTTAGGTTCAGCTTGTTGGGTTTCCAGTGTAAATTGGGAACCCCTTTTTCATACATTAGCTAATTATTGCTTGTTTTTGTTAAATTAGGGTTAGTCTTTAAGTAGATCTGGTCTACGTTCTTCTGTTCTCTTAATAGCTTGATCATATCGCCATTCATCTATATTAACATCATGGCCAGATAGCAAAATTGCGGGAACTTCATGTCCTTTAAAATTTGCTGGTCTTGTGTAAACAGGTGGTGCAAGCAAGTCATCTTGAAATGAATCTGTCAATGCACTTGTCTCGTCATTTAGGACACCAGGTATCAATCTACCGATAGAATCTACAATAACAGCTGCTGCCAGTTCTCCGCCGGACAGTACATAATCACCTATAGAAATCTCCAAAGTCACATGCATGTCCCGGATCCGCTGATCGATCCCTTTGTAATGACCACAGATGATCAACAGATTATCATAACAGGACAATCTATTAGCCATTCGCTGGTCAAATGTTTTTCCGTCAGGGGTCATATAGATGATCTCATCATATTTGCGCTGACTTTTGAGACTTTCTATGCAAGTATCGATAGGTTCGCACATCATTACCATACCAGCGCCACCACCGTAAGCATAATCGTCGACTTGGCGGTGCAGGCCAAATCCAAAATTTCTCAGTTGGATGAGATGGATATCTAAAAGCCCTTTTTCTTTTGCACGGCGCATTATTGAATGTCCAAATGGACTCTCTAATAATTCAGGCATAACTGTGATAATGTCAATTCTCATGTGTCAAAGGTAACGTTTTACCTATATTATCATAAATCAAGGTCTGAATTGTGCAACAAAATCAGGAATTGTAGAAAGATAATCTTCAGATTGGCCAATAGCTCTTATAAAAGCACTTCCCACTATTCCACCGTTAAAATACTGATTTGCTATACCAAATGTTTCGCCGTTATGGATTCCAAATCCCAAAAGCTGTGGAGATTGTAGCCCCATGTTTTTTACATTTTGAAAATAGCTATGTTGCTTTTCATCAAAACCACCCTGTTTGCCAGTAATAGAAGACTGTGACACTACATAAAGAAATCCCGAACTCAATCTATCGGCTTGTATAATTC
>JANMMV010000751.1:0-3310 GCA_031373565.1 Saprospiraceae bacterium | reverse complement strand
AAATAGATCATTCCACTTGACGAAAGGACCAAATCTTCCTTTACCTTTTGTGATTGGCCCTCCTTGAAAATGACCGATTGGCGCGTTTTCTTCTTGTTTGACTTGGATGAGTTCGATGGCCTTTTCCATATCTACTTCCATCGGATCAAGACCACGTGGAAGGTTAATAAATGCCTCTCCATGCTTGATATATGGACCAAATCTACCCGATGCTACCAAAACAGGATCGCCCTGATATTCACCCAAAGTTTTCGGTAATTGAAACAAATCCATTGCTTCAGCAAAAGTGATGGTCTCAAGTGATAAGCCTGGTTTGAGATTAGCAAATTTAGGTTTCTCACCTTCTGGCAACTCTTCTCTGTCGCCTATTTGAATGACTGGACCAAATCGTGTCATCTGCGCCAAGACCATGTACCCCGATACAGGATCTATACCGAGTTCTCGCTTGCCACGAGCACGCTCTGCATTCTCCATCGTATTCTCAATATCACTATGGAAAGGACCATAAAACTCACGTAACATCTTCTTCCAGTCATCACCATCAGTCGCAATCTTGTCCAATTGATCTTCAACTCCAGCTGTAAAACTGTAGGTCATCACTTTACTGAAATGCTCGGACAAAAAGTCAACTACGACCATTCCTAAATCGGAAGGATAGAGCATATTTTTGGTTGTTCCAGTTATTTCGGACTTTGTTTCAGCCGATATCTTACCATGCTTGAGCATGAGACTACGAAATTCTCTTTTGACACCATCGCGGCTTTCCTTGGTGACATAACCGCGTTCATCTTCCATGATTTTGGAGATGGTAGGCGCATAGGTTGAAGGGCGTCCGATGCCCAATTCTTCTAATTTCTTTACTAGACTTGCTTCCGTATAGCGGGCTGGTGGCCTTGTAAAACTCTCCACAGCTGCCATATGATTTAGATCAAGCAACTGCTTTAACGCCAATGGCGGCAACATCCCTTTAACGTCATCATCAGATTCTTCATCGTCAGTCGACTCCATATATACTTTCAAGAATCCATCAAACTTCAACACTTCACCTACTGCTTCGAGCTGGGCATCCTTGATCGTAGAAATGTCAATTTTCACGATCGTTTTCTCAAGTTCAGCTTCTGACATTTGACTAGCCAAAGTCCTTTTCCATATAAGATCATACAATCTTTGTTGATCACGATCATCCGTAACAACCTTGCGATCCATATAGGTAGGACGAATGGCTTCGTGCGCTTCTTGGGCATTGGCCGACTTGGATTTATATTTTCGTACATGTAGATACTTGTCACCAAAAGATTCTTTGATCTCCGCAGAAATGGCTTCAATAGCCGTTTCACTTAGACTTGACGAATCGGTTCTCATATAACTAATGTGCCCTGCCTCGTAGAGTCGCTGCGCATTTGACATGGTACGATTGACACCAAAACCTAATTTTCTACTCGCTTCCTGTTGTAATGTGGACGTTGTAAAAGGGGCAGCTGGTTGTCTTTTTAATGGTTTTTTCTCAATACTACCTATTGTAAAGGAAGCACCATTGGCCCTCTCGAGAAAGGACTGAGCTGTAGCTTCATTATCGACTCTAGTTGTATATTCTGATTTCAACGCCACTTTCTCACCGCGACCATTATCCACATCAAAGATAGCGGTAATCTTGAAGAATGGAGAGCTATTGAACGTCATGATCTCGCGCTCCTTTTCGACGACAAGCTTTACAGCTACTGATTGAACGCGACCTGCTGAAAGTTTATTTTTGACTTTGCGCCATAATACTTCTGACAATTCAAATCCAACCAAACGATCCAAAATCCTTCGCGCTTGCTGTGCATTTACGAGATCAAGATCAACAGTTCGAGGATTGGCGACAGCCCTTAGGATGGCTGGTTTTGTTATCTCTGAAAAGACAATACGCTTTGTAGTGTATTCATTGAGACCTAACTCCTTGCACAAATGCCAAGAAATGGCTTCACCTTCGCGGTCCTCGTCCGTCGCTAACCACACTTCATCCGATTTTTTGACAAGCTCTTTAAGTTCGCGAACGACTTTGGTTTTTTCCGGTGAGACGATATAAGATGGTTCGAAATCATTCTCAATATCGATTCCTTTGCTCCCTTTATCGAGATCCCTGATATGCCCAAATGACGACTTCACAACAAAGTCAGATCCAAGAATTTTTTCTATCGTCTTAGCCTTAGCCGGCGATTCTACGATGAGTAAATTTTTTGCCATGTATTAATGATGTTGTTATGGATGGTATTATGACATCAATGTCTCCAAGCCGCCGCAAATCTATATAAAATTTATTTAATATGAGAAAAAAGAGATTCTACACATAAAATATAATGGGTGTTTTCATTCAATTTAGTGGAAAGTGTCATCGATTTTCAATAATTATCCAACAGTTTGATAACACCCGCAGACTTTTGTTACTTTTGTGATGACCTAATATTATCATGTTAAAAATCCTTCATACTGCTGACTGGCACATAGGAAAAATCCTACACAGGCAAGATCTATCAGAAGAAATCAACCTATTTTTTGATTGGCTTGTCGATTATATCAATGCAAACGATATCAATGTCCTGCTAGTCTCCGGTGACGTTTTTGATATGGCTAATCCCGCCAACAAAGACACAACAGTTTATTACAAAACGATCAGCAGGCTAGCCGCGTGTAAAACGCAAATAATCATCACAGGTGGTAATCACGATTCGATATCACTGCTTGATTCGCCATCTGCGATCCTAGATGTGCTCAATGTTAAGGTGATCGGCGGGGGCAGAGAAAATATAGAAGAAGAAATCATTCCTGTCTACAATACTGAAAATAACCTAGTCAGCGTCGTGATTGCAGTGCCCTTTCTGCGAGACAAAGACTTGCGTGTTTCGACGCCTGCAGCTGAATTATCGGGCAGCAAATACATTAGTACAGCAGAGGCCATTAAGCATCACTATGATCATGCTGTAAATAGAGCAATCGAAATATATGGAGACCAAGTGCCGCTTATTGCCATGGGACATTTATATATGCAGGGATCCATTACGTCTGACAGCGAACGTGAAATCCATGTAGGCAATCTCGAAGGACTCGGCGTAGATTGGATCCACCCGAAGATCCATTATCTGGCTTTAGGTCATATCCACAAGCCCCAACGAATCAATAAATCAGATCATATCAGGTACTGCGGTTCGCCGATATTTTTAGATTTTTCGGAGAGAGCCTACGAAAAGCAAATGATCGAATTACATATTGAAGATCATAAGATCAAGGAAATATTAACTATTCCGATCCCTGCTTTTAGAAAAGTGCTAAG
>JANMMV010000745.1:0-1539 GCA_031373565.1 Saprospiraceae bacterium | reverse complement strand
CACGAGAAATTTCGAAGTCTGAACTATCGGGTGGTAGAACTTTTGTGGAGTTTGATTATAAAGGCGAAGGCGAGATAGCTGTCGGCATTGCAAAAATCCAAGGTGGCATATTCAAAACAGAGTACCTACTTTTTGTACCCGGAAAACAAGCGTGGAACCGCATCTACGTTGAACTTACAGGGTCCATCCAGAAAAAAGATTTCGACTCTTATCGTCTTTTGCTCTCTTTCCGGAAGCCTTCTTTCTCACTTACCGCAAAGATCAATATCGATAATCTTAAACATCTCTATCTGTAGATCGTCTGGATGAGAGAGCAGCGTACCATAGAATTATTGATTTATCGTATAGGAGATTTTCTAGCGGCGGCGATAGCATGGTTTATATTTTTTGTTTTCAGGAAGCAAACGGAACATCCTTCGATAACCTGGGATGAAATATTTCAAGATAATAGACTTTATATCGGATGTTTTATTGTTCCAGTGATATGGATGTTGATCTACAGTATTTTTGACAAGTATCGCGATATCTACCGCTACTCAAGATTAGAAACGCTCAAAAGTACTATCTTAACGACAGGCATAGGAGTGATTCTACTATTTTTTATAGTCTTAAGGGACGACACAGTCCTAAAGTATACAAGCTACATGTCGTTGATGGGACGCTTGTATGTGACTCATTTTTTGATCACAGCAGTCACGCGAATGATTATATTATCCGTTGCTAGTAACAGATTAAAAAGTGGCAAAGTTCGATTTAATACGCTCATCATTGGGGGGGACAAAAATGCGGTCGAGTTATATGAAGAAATTAGCAATCGCCCATATAGTTTGGGACATAATTTCAAAGGATTCATAGATAGCAATGGAAACAGCATCAATCACTTAGAGCAGTTCATCCCTAAATTAGGAAAGATTGATCAACTTGAACACATTCTCGAAAGTCAAGCTATCGAAGAAGTCATCATCGCTGTAGAAACATCGGAACACAACAAGCTCAAAGCCATCTTAGATTCGTTGTTTGATTACTCGGATAGGATCTTGATCAAAGTGATCCCAGATACGTATGATATCATGTTGGGCACCGTCAAAATGAATCATATCTATGGTGCTGTTTTGATCGAAATTGAGCAAGATCTGATGCCTAACTGGCAAAAATTTATCAAGCGTTGTATGGATTATACCATTAGTATCATCGCCATCTTGATATTGTTGCCCATTATCATTTTTGCGATGATCAAGGTTAAATTATCTTCAAGTGGCCCTATATTTTATCTGCAAGAACGTATCGGGCTCAATGGCAAACCTTTTAATATCATCAAATTTAGGTCGATGTTTGTTGGTGCGGAAAAGGACGGACCACAACTTTCCAATGATAGTGATAATAGAGTCACTCCGTGGGGAAAATTGATGAGAAAATGGCGCATCGATGAGATGCCGCAGTTCTTTAATGTGATCAAAGGAGATATGGCGATAGTAGGCCCTAGACCAGAGCGAAAATATTACATCGACTTGATTTCAAAAGAAGCACCGCACTATAAAC
>JANMMV010000732.1:0-2566 GCA_031373565.1 Saprospiraceae bacterium | reverse complement strand
TTACTAACTAAAAATAAAAATGCGTCCAATAAGCACTCTACCGCACTTGCAGAAAATGGTTAGAAATGAAATATCTACTGAACGAATTATCGTTTCTACTGAAATAAGTTCAATCCAGTGTTTGCACTCGACCTAGCAATCTGTCCAATTTATAGAGTAAATGTTTATCTTTGCATTTTAAAGAATTATATAGATTTGATTTATGTCAATAAACATATTTGATAGGATTGATGAGATGTTGGCTGAAGTCAATGGCACTGCAGTAACGGATGCTTCCCAACTTGAAGCTTTTCGTATCCAGTATTTGGGATCAAAAAATGAGATCAAAAACCTTTTTGGTGAGATCAAAAACGTTGATAACGATCGCAAGAAAGAATTCGGCCAACGACTTAACGAACTCAAACAAGCTGCGGAAGATAGATATGCCGCCCTTCAAGACAATCTTGGTGGTGATATTAGCGCTGATTCAGCACATGGATTAGACTTGTCAGCTCCTTCTGAGCCTGTATCTAAAGGTTCTCGACATCCTGTTTCGATAGTGCTGAATGAGATTATTTCTATTTTTGAGCGTATAGGATTTACTGTTGCGGAAGAGCGCGAGATCGAGGACGATTGGTACAATTTTACAGCTATGAATACGCCCGAAGATCATCCAGCAAGAGATATGCAGGATACATTTTATCTCAAGGACAGTATAACTGAGCTCTTACGCACACATACATCATCTGTTCAGGCGCGTATCATGACAACACAGAAACCACCTATTCGGATCATCGCTCCCGGCCGTGTATATCGAAATGAAACGATTTCATCACGATCGCATTGCCAGTTTCATCAGGTCGAAGGTTTGTACATTGACAAGAAAGTGTCATTTGCAGATATGAAGCAAGTGCTTCTGTATTTTGCAAGAGAGATGTATGGGCCAGATACAGAGATCAGATTAAGACCTAGTTTCTTTCCATTTACGGAGCCAAGTGCTGAGATGGAT
Source organism: Saprospiraceae bacterium (assembly GCA_031373565.1). Lineage (GTDB taxonomy): Bacteria > Bacteroidota > Bacteroidia > Chitinophagales > Saprospiraceae > OLB9. Next base: position 1,578 of record JANMMV010000732.1, on the reverse strand, counting down.
GTTTATTGGGGACTCAAAAACGAAGACGATTATCGCATAACGAAGGGTACAGGGTGGCTGGAGATATTAGGTTGTGGGATGGTGGATCCTCAAGTATTGATCAATTGCGGCATTGATCCCGAAGAATATACGGGATTTGCTTTCGGAATGGGTATCGAACGTCAGGCGATGTTGCGTTTCAAGATTACAGATATCAGACAATTGTTTGAAAACGACACTCGATTTTTAAAGCAGTTTAGCGGCGCTTTGTAATGGATAGCCTTGTGACTGGAAGTCAAAGGAGTAAGGCCATTTTATTTACAGTTATAGCTTCCATTTTGTGGAGTACGGCAGGTGTCTTTATCAAATTGCTATCTCAGGACGCGTTTACGATTCTTTTTTACAGGAGTTTTTTTGCAGCGCTCTTATTTCTTATTATTTTCAGGAAAGAAATTCTAAAAGTCAATAAGCTTACGTGTATTGCAGTACTATTTTACGCTCCCTTGCTCATATGTTTCGTCACGTCAACAAAGCTTACTACAGCTGCCAATGCAATATTTCTGCAATATACCGCGCCAGCACTTGTGCTACTTGTAGAACCTATTTTTCTTAAAACGAAACTCAGCAAAATCAATATATGGACAGTCGTCCTTTGTATTAGCGGGATGGCATTATTCTTTGTGGATCAGTTATCAGCGCCTGATAATTGGTTAGGTATTATCATCGCATGTTTTAGTGGGTTGATGTTGACTGGGCTAATTGTGACTCAGAAAATGAATAACAATAGCGGACAGTTGGCAGCAGTGTTTTGGGGAAATGTAGTGGTTTGCTTGATCACATTGCCGTGGTTTATAGATAGCCCTTATCCAAGTTTAGGAGAGTTTTCCTATTTGTTGATTTTGGGATTTGGGCAGTTAGGCCTTGGTTTTATCTTCTTTCTGCGTGGGCAGAAGTATCTTTCAGCTATTGAGAGTTCATTGATTAGCATGTTGGAGCCCATTCTTAATCCGGTATGGGTCATCATTGGATACGGTGAAGTGCCCGGTTTGTGGGCATTGATGGGAGGTCTTCTGATTGTTTTGACCTTGATTGTCAGGATGTTTGTGCTAAGGCAGCGAGAGACGTAATGGCAAGTTTTTAAACAGTGGAGATATTTTACTGAAGAATTTTGTTTCGGTAAATTCGTATGGTGGAAATTGGGTTTCATTTTTTTATATATCTTTGACATCTAAACTTTAAACATTAATAAAATATGAGCCTTAAAAGTATTTTAATCTTACTTTCGCTAGCGATAATTGTTCTGCCTTCTTGTCGTAATGATAAAAAAGCGACCGATGCAGCAGAAGCCGCAATTTATACAAAACCGCGAGTGCCAGATTGGCATAAGAACGCGACTATCTATGAGGTAAATTTGCGTCACTATACTAAGGAAAATTCTTTCAAGTCGTTTGAAGGAGAGCTCCCGAGATTGAAGAATATGGGAATAGATATTTTATGGTTTATGCCAGTCCAACCTATCGGACAGATCGAGAAAAAAGGAAGTCTAGGCAGTCCATACTCTACAGCCGATTACATGACGACCAATCCCGAATATGGCTC
>JANMMV010000695.1:0-2044 GCA_031373565.1 Saprospiraceae bacterium | reverse complement strand
CTTTATCACTAGCCATTTTTGGTGACTGTGATAAATTAAATATACTTTAGTTGGTTATCATAGTGAGTCTAAAGTTTATTTAAGCCGTAAAAATGGTTTCAGTGGAAACTACTCCTCACTATCTTCACTTTCAAGTTCTCTTTCAATATCTTCCATGAATACATAATCAATAGATTCTTGGAGAGTGGGAACAATGGTAAGAATTGAGTCAAGTCTTGAAATCTCGATCAATTTTTTAACAGCGGGCATTGTAGCACCAGTTAAGACAAAACTACCGTAATCTTTCCATAAGCGATTAGCAGTCAAAATGGCACTAAGTCCTGACGAATCGACATACTTAACATTTGAAAGGTCTAATATCAAATTTCGAACGCCTTCATTGCGGTAGAAAACAAATTCAGACTTGATATCGGGCGCCAATACTGAGTTTAGATTCTCTTCGTCTAATGCAAAAACGGTATATTTTTCTGTTTTATCTACTGTGAATTTCATCTTTTTTTGTTATTTTCCACCAATAGTGGTTGTTTTTAAAGTTGACCTGAATATTTGTATAAAATAGCAATTTTGTCAGTTATCGTTCTAATGTAGTGACCTTTGATTGCCCATAAATTGCAAATATGTCAGAGCATTTCTCATGAAACGAATGCAAAACTAGTAAAAATTGTCCAAAGTGAAGAAATAGTTTTAAGCAAAGGATTAGATCGCACATATTTTTCTTTATATTATTTACAAAATCCACAAAATCAGTACAAAACATATACTATATTAATATAAAATATTAGCTTTGTATTAGGTTTGTATATGGGGTATTATCTAGGGTTACTATATTTTGAGGTTAACAATTGGTTAAAATTCTGACAGATATAACCTTTTTTGTTGCATTGAATGTTAAAATACTTTATATTTACTCATGTTTCCGGCAAGTTGGGTTAAATTGCGACAAATTAGCATGCAGTAGACCATTGGCACGATATTGATGACTTATAGTTATGAACTACATAAATTGATTTTACATTTTCAAATATATAAATGAATAGTAAAAAATTTTCCCCTAAAGTAAAAAAAATCATACAAGTCAGTAGGGAAGAAGCGATCAGACTTGGACATGACTATATTGGCACGGAGCACTTTTTATTGGGCTTGATCCAAGAGAAAGATTCTTTGGTAGTCAAAGTACTCGATTCGTTGGACATAGATCTTGATAAACTCAAGAGTATGATTGAATTATCAAAAACTGACCGTTTCGAGCAAGAAACAGGCTATAACTACGGATCGATCCCTCTGAATAAGCATGCAGAAAAAGTGCTGAAAGTCACATCTCTGGAAGCTAAAGTCTTTAAGAGTGACGAGATCAGACCCGAACACCTTATGCTTTCAATATTAAAGCATGAAGAAAATATAGCATATAAAATCCTTTCCGATTTTAATGTTGATTATGATTCTTACAAAGCAGAGATGGAGTATGTTGCGCAAGAACAAGATCATATCTTTCCGGATATCACAGGAGCGACACCTTATGACTCAGATCAGCCAAATGATGATGATGAAATGGGAGATCAATTCGGTGGAGGAGCTCGAAAAACTACATCTAAATCTCGTACACCCGTTTTAGATAATTTTGGTAGAGACGTAACGCGCCTTGCTGAAGAAGGAAAACTAGACCCAATCATAGGTCGTGAAGTAGAGATAGAGCGTGTTTCACAGATATTGAGTCGTCGTAAAAAGAATAACCCTATTTTAATTGGCGAGCCTGGTGTTGGTAAAACAGCTATCGTAGAAGGACTTGCTTTGCGAATCTTACAGAGGAAGGTTTCGCGTACGCTTTTCAATAAGCGCGTAGTCATGCTTGACCTAGCTGCACTAGTAGCAGGTACTAAGTATCGTGGTCAGTTTGAAGAGCGCATGAAAGCGATCATGACCGAGCTTGAAAAAGCGCGAGATATCATTTTGTTTATAGATGAGATACATACCATTGTGGGAGCAGGTGGAGCGACAGGATCGCTTGATGCGTCCAATATTTTTAAGCCGGCGCTTGCTCGTGGAG
>JANMMV010000688.1:0-14409 GCA_031373565.1 Saprospiraceae bacterium | reverse complement strand
ACATCGGAGTCCACTTCTCAAAATCTTGCAAATGCTTCAATTCAGTTGGATTTATATTACATTATTGAAAAACTAAAACTCTACTGCACAGTGCTGAGTTGGCAAAAAATGTATGATTTTAAAGTTGAAATAAATCAAATGCAAAATTTACTGGATGAAGCCAAAAAAGAAAAATACAAGGGTATTCCGGCTATTCAAGTTTACTCTGAAATCGTTGAAATTTACAATAATAATGAAGCTGTAAGCTCTTACAAAAAGCTTAGAGAACTTATGGTTAATTATATTCATCTATTTCCTAAAGATGAGGTAAAAGAAATTTATGCTACTGCGACTAATTTTTGTATAACCAAAGTAAATAAGGGCGATGTTAGCTTTGAACGTGATGCGTTTGAATTGCATAAGGAGAGAATTAGCCAGGAAATTTACCTACAAGATGGAAAAATGCCCGTAACGATCTTTAGAAATACAGTATTTTATGCCCTTAGAGCGGGTGAAATTAAATGGGTTCAAAATTTTATTGATGATTATGGTGGTTTTTTAGACCCAAAACATCAAGAAAATTCTATACTATTTGGTTACGCCCGTCTCGATTTTTATAAAAAGGACTTCGGAACGGTATTAAAGCACTTAAGCAAATTGAGTTATGATGATGTGTGGTATAATTTGGGAGCAAGGACATTACAGATTGCATCATATTATGAACTAGATGAATTTGATGCATTAGAGTCAGTGCTTCAAGCGTTCAAAACCTATATAAAAAGAGAGAAAACTTTGACAACAGATAAAAAGCAAGACCATTTAAACCTATATAAATTTGCTAACGCCCTCATCAAAATAAACCCCAAAGATAAAGCAAAGCTTAGAAAGCTTCGAGAAGATATCGAAAACACAAAGGGTGTCGTGTCCAAACCATGGCTCCTAGAGAAGGTAGATCAGCTGCTCGGTGTCACCAAATTAGAAATTAGAAATTAAAAATTAGAAATTAAAAATTAAAAATAGGAAGGAATGCATGATTGAGATGGTCTGACCGCTAACAACAGAAAGCAAACCATCAAGACTTGTCACGCTATGGAGTGCCTGACAATATTCAAGAAACCATCATCAAAAATCATTAAAATAGCGCATTGCATTACGATTGAAAATTTGGCTAGAATTTGAGACTGCTCCCGATTCGCCGTTTTCTGGTTTTCCTTTTACGTCATATAGTACTTTCTCCCAGTTTAGGTTCAATCGCTCGCCGAGACAGGTTGAATGCAACAGCTCAAAGTCATTGTGGGCTAGAGAAGGATTATAAAAGATAAACCTCACGTTCGTTTGCTTGGTAGTTGGCGTCTGGTTGTAATACCATATTTCATAAGGTGGGGCATCCACTTCCGTATCAACGGTCACCACATTTGTTGGTTTGCCGTGCTTCAAGAATATATGCCCTCGATCGGTCTGAAAACCGGCACCAGCATTACTATTAAACTTCTTATCTACTGCCTTCGCAACTTCCATGTACGCATTAAAACCAGCTTCAGGATTGGATGCGGATCGCTTCTTCCAGTAATTATAGATAAAATGTCTCCTACTTATGGGTTTGTCGGACAAAATCAAAAATTCCAAAGTAGAAGATTCCACTTGATCAACTATCGGTACATGCGCACGAAGGATATACTTGAGGTCTTCCTCAGGAAGATTCTGGACAAAAGAATTCTGCACATTGTCATTGTACTCTTCCAACACAGCGAGATCTGCTGCCGGATTACTGATGGTTAGAAAACAAAATTTGCTGGCTATCACATGCTTGGCAGAGTCGATGATTTCTACTACCATTTTGTATTCACCTGACCTGTAAGGTTTTGTAGGTAGCAGCAAAATCATAGGCTTTATTGCTGCTGAGCCTAGCTTTTTCACTTTTGGCAGTGGCGGAGGAGCAGCTGTCTTGCTTACATCTTTAGCTAATGGCAACAAATAATAGCTCAAAAATCGCGGCTCGGTACAAGCATTTAGACCGTACAATTCAACATAAGCATCTAGCGTAACGCGTTTTTCATTGATAAAATGATACGGCAGCGGTTCCATGTAGATACCACTTTTTACGAGCGTATTATCGGTACCACCTTCTTTATGGACAGTACCAAGCGGCATCATATCAGAAATAGTTATTTCAGCTGAAGGAACAGCTGGGATTTTTTGCTCAAGCTGAATCTTGTTGAGCGCTTCACTTTCGTCTTCGACTTCAACATTGAGGAATATTAGTTGATCAGGAATGGTTACTCGACGTAGTACCAATATATCCGAAATAGAGTCCGAAGCTGGGCTGTCGATTCTAAACTTGTCAAAGGCCACAATATTACCAATAGAATCTTTAAATATTAACGTTCCTGCAGCAGATGCATACAATTTTCCCGCTTTCTTGGTCCATTGAATGGTATTGCCACTTAGTCGGAGATAAACTTCAGCATAAGATTTTTCAGCTTTGAATCGATAGGTCGATACTTCTATAGTTAATGCACTAATCGCACTTGATGCAAAGACAACTAACAAAATTGCAAACGAAAGACGGGCGGGCATAGCCATAATCAATACTACTATTAGAAAATTCGTCTTACAAATTTAGTATTAAAAGAGATACAGTGGTAAATAATATTAAAAATAGGTTCGATGCCGACATTGTGGCTACTTTCGGCTTAAGCCAAACTTCAGTTCGAAGTTCTTGATCGATCCAACTAAAACGATGGAATCTGATGTTATGAATTGTACGTCCATCTCAAAATTTTCAGGGCCTGATATCTCAATTTGGCTTCCGTCGAAATAATAATTATAAGCATTATCCCCTCCAAAAATATTTGTCGATACTTTACTGTCACTTCCAAAATCCATGTATCCATTATTCATAAAGCTATTCTGCACGTTATTCATTTCGGAGTATGCGAGCGTCCATTTACCTATTAATGGCTTGATCGTTTCGGCATCATTGATTTTGCATGAGCTCATCAAAACAACACTTGTTATAAAACTTAGGTAAAGAAAAGAATTATGACGTATCATTTAATGAGTTATTTCAAAGTCAAAGATAAGATGGAAATATAATACTACAAAATATTTGGTTAATAATCAACTCTTTACGCAAAAATAACTGTCATTTAATATTTACAAAATACAAAACATTTGGAAAATTTACAAAATAGTCGCAAATTTGAGCTTACCACGTACCAACGAGATGAGCAAATTTATTCACCGAGATATCAGCTGGCTTTCATTCAATTATAGAGTATTACAAGAAGCTAAGGATCCAAGTGTGCCCCTGCTCGAGAGATTGAAATTTTTGGCTATTTATTCGTCAAATTTGGATGAGTTCTTTCGAATCAGGGTAGCAAACCATAGGAGTTTCGCCCGCGCTGATAAGGAAACTTTTAAAGATGTGGAGTATGCTTCAAAGGAAGTACTTAATGAAATCCTACAAATCGCAAATGCGCAACAGAGGGAGTTTAGTGAGATTTTTGAAAAAGAGTTGTTGCCAGAGTTAAAATCTAACCATATACAAATAGTCTCGTGGAGACAACTTACTAAATCGCAAGTCCAGTTTGTAGATACTTATTTTAATGAATATCTTCTCCCGTACGTGCAGCCTGTAATTCTGGTAGGCAAAAAGATAAAGCCATTTTTAAATAATGGAGCCCTATACCTAGCGTTATTTATGCATAGCAAAGATGAAGAGCATTTGCCGCAGTATGCTATTGTAAAGATCCCATCAGATCATTTATCAAGATTTCTTCAACTGCCATCTAAAAAACAAGGTATCAAACAAATAATCATGTTAGATGATGCGGTTAGACATAGTGTAAGGTTGATTTTCCCTGGATATGATATCCAAGACTCATATTCAATAAAATTGACAAGGGATGCAGAATTGTATATTGATGATGAATATTCCGGTGACTTAATAGATAAAATAAAAAAAGGTCTGAACAAAAGGTCGATAGGTGTCACATCGCGGCTTGTGTATGATAGAACAATTCCTAAACATGTGTTGGAGTATGTGATGGATGTTTTTGAAATCGGTAGTAATGACCTCTTGCCGGAAGGTAGATATCATAATAATTCCGATTTCTTTAAGTTCCCAAATTTCAACTTAAACTTCATGCGCGACCCACAGTTGCCTTTGGTTAAAATTGCAGAATTAGAAGAAGTCGACAATATATTTGAAAAAGTAGCTGAACATGACCATTTCATACATTTGCCTTATCACAGCTATGAGTCAGTGATAAAGTTTTTTGAGGAAGCCGCTACCGATCCTGATGTAACCCACATAAAAATCATTCAGTATCGTGTAGCCAAAGAGTCTCGAATCATGGAAGCAATGAAAGAGGCTGTCAAAAACGGAAAACAAGTAAGTACCTTTATTGAAATTAAAGCGCGATTTGATGAAGAAGCCAATTTAAGATGGGGCGAAGAACTTGAGAAAGCGGGAGTTACAGTTCATTACAGTATGCCTGGATTTAAAGTACACTCAAAGTTAGCGTTAATCAGAAGACTTGAAGAAGGAAAACCTAAGTTGTACTCTTATCTCAGTACTGGAAATTTTCATGAGGATACAGCAAAAATTTACGCTGATTTTGGCATTTTCACAGCTAATAAACAGATTACCATAGAAGTAGCTCGCATATTTACATTTTTAGAAACGCGACAACGGCCCAATTTAGCGTTTGATCAACTAGGCGTAGGTTTATTTAATATAAACGACAAAATTACTACGCTGATAAAAAGAGAGATTGCGAATGCAAAAAAAGGTAAAGATGCGCAGATGATCCTTAAAATGAATAGTCTGCAGGATGAAGATATTATTAACTTATTATATCAAGCAAGCCAAGCGGGTGTCATTGTAAAATTAATCGTTAGAGGCATTTGCTGCATTGTGCCAGGTATTGAAGGCTTGAGTGAAAATATCAGCGTTATTTCTATTGTAGACCGTTATCTAGAGCATTCGAGGGCATTTATTTTTCATAATGACGGTGCGGCAGAAGTTTTCTTATCTTCTGCTGATTGGATGGTCCGCAACCTCCACTTTAGAGTAGAAACTATTTTTCCAGTGCTAGATCCAGAAATCGCCAAAACCATCATCACATGTATCAACATACAGTTAAATGATAACGTAAAAGCCAGAATCATAGATAAAAACCTAAGCAATGCCTACGTTCAAAATGACCAAGACATTGCTGTCAGATCGCAAGTAGAAACCTATTATTTTATCAAAAGACGTGAAGAATCGCGCCAATACCAAGACAATCATTAAATATGCTTATTGCTATATCCCCGATCGATGGTCGCTATGCCAAGGCAACGATGGCGCTTCAGTCTTATTTTTCTGAATATGCGCTAATTAAATATCGCGTCATGGTCGAAGTTTTATACTTTCAGAAACTTGCCGATACATTACCTCAACTGTCGGCGATAGAAAAAGAAACGATACACGACTTGGCAAAGATATTCAATGACTTTACTTTAGCAGATGCTAGCGTCATCAAAGAAACCGAAAAGATCACAAATCACGATGTCAAAGCAGTAGAGTATTTTGTGAAATCTAAGTTAGAAGCCGTGGCACTAGGCAAATACATCGAGTTTGTCCATTTCGGTCTCACATCTCAAGATATCAACAATACAGCATTTCCTATGATGATACAAGGCGCCATGAACGATATGATCATGCCCGCCCTGTTTGAAATCGTAGATGACTTGAAAGCTAAAGCCTTACGGTACAAGTCAATCGCGATGTTAGCAAGAACACATGGTCAACCGGCGTCCCCTACTACACTAGGAAAAGAGATTTACGTTTTTGTAGAGCGCCTTGAAGATGAAATCAAAATGCTCCAAGGTATAAGATTAAAGGCCAAATTTGGCGGTGCAACTGGCAATTATAACGCACACAAGGTAGCTTATCCCAATATCGATTGGCGAAAATTTGGCGACGAATTTGTAGAGACTTTAGGATTAAAAAGAGCTCAGACGACAACCCAGATTGCGCATTATGACGATCATGCCGCTTTGTTTCAATGTTTTATGCGTATCAACACCATCTTGATCGATTATAGTAGAGACATTTGGACCTACATTTCGATGGATTATTTTAAACAAAAAACCATAGACGGTGAAATCGGTTCATCAGCGATGCCTCACAAAGTAAATCCAATAGATTTTGAAAATGCTGAAGGTAATTTAGCGATGGCTAATGCTGTTTTTGCATTCTTAGCAGAAAAACTACCCATCTCAAGACTACAGCGAGATTTGACTGATTCCACCGTTCTTCGCAATGTGGGTGTGCCATTTAGTCACTCGCTTATCGCTTACAAATCATTATTAAAAGGTAACAGCAAGATAGAATTGAATGCAACGAAACTTGAAAATGATTTAGAGCAAAATTGGGCGGTAGTTGCTGAAGCGATTCAGAATATCTTACGTCGAGAGATGTATCCTAAACCTTATGAAGCCTTGAAAGAATTGACTAGGGGGAAATCTCAAATTGGCAAAAAAGAAATCCAAGAATTTATAAATGCCCTCGTCGTGACAGAACAAGTCAGGGATGAATTATTAGCCATCACACCTCATAATTATACTGGTTATTTTTGAGAGCAGCATTTAACTAATGCTCTCTTGGGCTAACTATTTTATTGAATTCAGCCGTTTCAATGCTGGGATCTGATTTAAGCAAAGCGATCATTTCACTTGGCTTTATTTTTGTCGTGTCGTACGAAATCAACCATGTATTTCCATCGGCGGTCAGTTTTTTCATCAGATTAACACCATATTTTTGTTGAGATCTTAACCATGGTGCTAAAGAAACATTGGCTTTAGGTTGGATGATGATTTGATTTGTAATGATATCGCCTTCCGTATACATTTTATTCGAAACATCATTTGTTTCGTTTACTGGATATTGCTTTACTGTCCTCCACTCTCCAATCGCAGCTAGTCTTTCAAGCTGCATTTGCAAGTCTAGCAACTCTTTTGGTCTTTCAGTTCGTCCTTCTATTGATTTATTGATTTTACCATTATTATAAGTCATTGTTATCATTGGAAAATCGGTAATATCAACTGAATATTGGTTTTGTAGATTAACAAAACCAGACTTGTCATAAGCAGCAATCAAAGTCGAATATTCATCATTTGTTAACTTACGCTCGAATAATCCATATCTATCTACATTTTCGATCCCTTCGTATTGGAGAGTCATGTTACTGCCAAAGACAAAGATATTATATTTGCTGCATAGCCCCTTACATTTACCTTTGGTAAGACTTAGGGTGGGAACAATTGGATTAGAACTCAATTTTACAGTGGGCTTGCATGAATCAAGAAATGAAATAATTGATACTAATATAATAAAACGATACATAGCTAAATTTTTGATTAATGGATAACAGCAATCTTTTTTGAAATCAATGTCTTACTCCCTTGTTTAAATATTACAAAATACATGCCATCTGCTAAACTGCTTGGTATCGCGATTTGTGTACCTAACTTATGTGTACCAACCACTCTTCCATCAGTGCCTTCAATAGTTACAATAGTCTCCATAGGAAGTAGATCTGTGTTGGCTAAATTAATATTTTGTCCAGCCGACAGCATATTCGGAACTACATTTACTTTTTCATAAGTAAAATCTTCACTACTTGAAGGCACAAAAGATGCTTTGACAAGTAAATCATCAAAATAAAACCCATCGGCATCAACTCCCTGATCAGACCGTAGTTCGAATTTGATGTAAAGACGCTCACTACCTAGAAAATAAGATAAATTGATCTCCTCTTGTATCCACTCGTTTTGCTTCCCATCATAAATAGGCGTATTGAACGCTTGATTATTATTACCCAATGTAGAAAAAATACCACATAATGGGAAGAAGTCTACGTTATCTTTTGACGCCGAAACAGTGACGTAATCGTAGCTTTGCTCCACATCCCATTTGGCCCTGAAATTTAGAAATGCATTTGTAGCATCCCGAAGATTTATCTCTGCTGTGGTTGTAATTGATGCAAAAGAATTATTTGGATATCGCGATAATGGACTATCGGTAATACAAGTTGGAGCACTAAATGATATTTCATCTGTTAATTGCCAATTAAAAGCATCAAATTCATTTAAACTATTACATTGATTGAAATATACTACTTCTAAATTGTCTTTAATCCATAATTTAGTTAAGGATTTAGACCTGATTAAACCATCTACGTTTGAAGACAAAGAAAGATCAATACCGCCCAGAAAAGATTGACTAGCGTCTACAGTAAGATCAAAACTTAGAACGGTGTCTTTGCCTATAGGTAAATTTACTACCCTAGTCGGTTCGATTACAATACAACCTGCGGTGTTTGAGATCAAGCTAATTGTTGCACTGCCGTCTTTCAATCCTGAACGAACAACTTTGATATTGATTTTACTATTCTGCAACGAAAGATACTCACGTCCTTGAAACTCGCTTGCATCATAATAATTTAGGGTAAGCAGAGCCGTAGATAGATTCATCCACATACAGGATCTGTTAAGATAATCGATATCCACTTTTGATGGCCAAAAAGAATAGCCAACTTCAGGAGTCATCGAATAAATCTTTTTCTTTTCAATATCTTCACCATACATCCAATCATCGCTAGTTCCATTGACTGTGTAACCAACCGTTTCAGTTCCAGTACCGAGAAGAAAATTATTCTCCTTGTTCATAACACGACCCATTGCTTTAAACAGTGCATCTTCGTCGGTCGCAGAATCATTAAAGCCCCAAGGATGTATCAAAAAATTTCCAAAAGTATGGTAGTTTAATGCTATTGAAAATGCGTGTTTCTCACAAAAAATCCTGATACTTGTCGTCTCGGGCTCTGAGAAACCCGAGGTTCCCCGATAAGTGCTTGAGCTAGGATTAGCTGAAGAGCCTTGATTATCATAACCCCAATTGTAGCCATAATTTCTATTCAAATCTACTCCTTTGACCGCACCAGTTCCATCTTTCCAAGCATTCTTGCGCCACAGCCCGCCACCGCCTGGATTAGTTGTTTGATTTATAATATATCCGTCAGGATTCACACAGGGTATAAAGTACATTTGTGTGTTATTGACAATGTTCTGGATCAAAGGATCTGATGCATAATTTTCTAGTAAATACCATAGATAGAAAATCATTTGAGACAAGCTGTTTGCTTCTCTGGCATGATGCAAAGCTGTGTACAAAACTTCTGGTTCACCCATCTCATCCATAGTTGGATTGTCAGATACTTTCACATATAGGAGCTGATTTCCATCATGTGTTTTTGTTGTATCTACCAGCGCCTTTGCCGTTATCAAGTTGGGATATTTGGTATGCATATTATCAAGTATAGTCAACATTTCTTCGTACTTGAAGTAGCCTCCCATAGAACCATCAGCATAATTGCTTGGGGTTTTGTAATTAAAATCTCCTTGCCCTGGATCGCAAGCACTACCCCTGTTTGCTAGTTTTTCGTACAAATCTAGTTCGCTTTTTCGATTTGGATTTGCATAATATTGTTGAACATCAGCTATCAGTATTTCATATTCGAAGCCCGCAGCCATGATTGCCACTAATTCTTCCTTACTAAAATCACTTACAAAATGTCTTCCCTTGGCGATCAGACCGTGATCGGTCTCAATGCCTACGTTAGCTAAATCTTTTAAGTCACGCCCGATAAGGTTAATCTTGGCTCTACTAAAAGTAGTTTGAGCTTGGCCACAAACATTAGATTGAAATGAGAACATCACAAACAGTGTGATCAAGATTACATTAAAAATTTTCATTAGGATTTGCGTTGCTTCAAGTTAAAAATAAGCCGCAAAAGTAACGATTTATAATGACTGAACGGTTATAAGATCATTTTTTTGTCATCGGTTTCAAATGCGGACAAAAATTGATCTATTGTGTATGCATTTAACACATCATACTCCCCTATTTTCTCACGACGTAAGCTACCAAGATAAGCACCAGAATGACATGCTTTCCCGAAATCATGGGCTAAAGATCTTATATAAGTCCCTTTAGAGCAAGTAACTTTGAAAGATAATTTGTTTTCAATTTTTTCGATGATTTCGAATGCGGAAATCGTAACGTTTCGAGATTTCATCTCCACGTCTTTGCCTCTTCTTGCTAAATCGTACGCTTTCTGACCTTTTATTTTGATTGCTGAATATATTGGAGGAATTTGCTCAATGTTACCAATAAATTTCTTAGTCACCTCCAAAATCAACGAATCATCAATATGATCCGTAGGGAAATATTGATCTGGTGCCATCTCTGAATCATACGTAGCTGTCGTAGCCCCCAACTCTATAGTCCCAGTATACACTTTTGTTTGCGCCTGAATACTATCAATTTCTTTTGTCAACTTACCTGTGCATAGTATTAGGAGACCAGATGCAAGTGGATCCAAAGTACCTGCATGCCCTACTTTGATTTTTTTAAGGTGAAGATGATGCCTTAGCTTGAATCTTATTTTATTGACAACATCGAACGAAGTCCAATCGAGCGGCTTATCGATTAAGATTACGCTCCCTTTCACAAAGTCGGTAGTTGAGAATCGACTTGCGTCAAAAATTAAATCATTACTAATTTCCATAAATCATTTGAACAACTCTAACGATGATCCGATGCATACGATTCGAAATCGTTGAAGTATGCTCATTCAGTTCAACGAGAAGAATTATTTTTTGTAAAAAACAGCATAGATTTCTACTACCAACCCGGCAATGATAACCATAGGTGCTAAGGTGATTCTTCTAAAAGAATATATTAATGACTCGTCCCACGTGTTGTTATCAGGCATGTGGCCGCCAGACATTAATAATAAACCTAAGAAAATCAAGCCTAACCCTGCTGCTATTAGTTTATAATTCTTATCATTGAATAAAAGGGGTGTGGTTGAGCCCATCTTCACTTCCTGATTAGTAGTAGCTGAAGAATTTGCTTCTAAAGATGTACTTCTTGTATATATCTTGTCCTTAGCCATTAGATCTTTTTTTGCAAAATTAGAAAAATATCTTATATGTAATATCAATTATACCTATTCAGTGTCAATTATTTACAAAATCATTCAAAAACCTTCTTATTATCAAGTTCGTAGTGATGATTTGTATACATAAAGCCGTCGTACCCGCTACTAAAATAGTTGCAGCGACTAACTTCCAATCTAAAATCTCTTTGATTAACTCATCACTATTCCATAACCAAAAACAAAGTCCAATAACGATAAATGACATGATGCACGTCGCTCTAATGGCTATTGAAAAGGCAGTTTTTAAGTATGGTTTTTTGATAAATTCATTCTCCGCCCCCACCATTTGCATCGTTTTTATCTCCTTTATGTCACTATATAACGTAAGTTTAATCGTATTGAAGATAATAGCAACAGCTAAAATTATAAAACAAATTGCAATCATAAGGATGCCAAAAGAAATCTTGAGCAGGTTAGCCTTCATCGCTTTGATATTTTCATTTTCATGAAACACGCCCAATACTCCTTTTTCTAATTCCAATTTGTCTTTAATGGTTTTTATTAGATCCTCACTATATAGTTCACTTTCAATATTAAATTTTATCACATCTTTAAATGGATTAACAATACTGGTATCCAAAATGGACATCTCTTCAGACATTTGCTTTTTGGCTGCGTCCTTAGGGATATATACTATTGAACTTAGTTTTACACCTTTAAATTCTTTTAGAATCCCTAAAAGTGCATTCTTCTGGTCGTCTAATAAATTATCTTCCACTTCTACTAAAATGTTCAGATTTTCCTTTGCGATGTTTGTTATCCTGCTTGAATGCAAAAACAATAACAAAAAGAAGGATAGCATAACCAAAACTATTGTTGTTGAAGCCGTTGCGTAAAATTGAGTGGGCTTTTTAGGATTTGCCATAAAATTGCTTTCCGCAAATGTACATAATATATTGAATAAAATGTAATATGATGGCTTCATTAAACAACGACGCCCGAATGATTTCTTTCAGTCGGGCGTCGCATTACTTGTCTCTATTGATTACTCAACGATAATCATTTTCTTAGTCGCTGTGAAGTCGCCACTTGTCAATGTGTAGAATACGACACCAGTTGTACCTAGTTGAGTCTTCGTGAAGCTCACTTGGTTCATACCTCTTACAGCATCTACATTCTTTACTGTGATTACTTTGCCAGTTACATCTGTTACTGTCAAGCTAACTGCAGCTGCCTGAGGCATATTAAAGTTAACTACTGTGAAGTCTTTGAATGGGTTAGGCTCATTCTGGAACATTTCGATTTCTGCAACATCTGCAGTTCTTACGTTCAAGCTCACTTTGCCTACATTCAAATCACTACCTACGTATGACTCTGCTGATGTTACATCTGAAGTGATGGTCATTGCATTTGCAATACTTAGTAATTTATCAGCTTTAACTACAAATGTAAACAATACTTCATTTGCGCCAAATGTCTTAGCTACACTTGATGCATAACTCATCGTTACTACACCATTTGCTAAACGACCTACGTTGCTAGCATCAACTTCTAGTGCTCCACCACGTACATCAACTAATTGCACACCAGTCATATTCATTGTGAACTGGTAACCGTATACGTCACTATAGTTACTTGCTGTAACTGGGATTTCTACTGTCTCTCCTGATACCAATGAAACGTTGTCTACGTTTAAGTTGATGTTTGTGTTGCTTCTAGCTTCTATTAAGTCACTAGTGGCACTTACGCTCGCATTACCGTTAATATCACCAATCTTCACTGCTACAAAGTTTTTCGATGATGTTGATAACGATGACGCCACTATTTTTTCAACAAATGGGAATGGGTTTGTACCCATCGTTTGGTCAAGAATTGGGAACCTCCAGCTCTGATTGCTTGGTAACTCTGCAGTGATTCCTAAGATCAACTTACGAAGATCTGTTAAATCTTGACCTGTTACTTTACCATCATTGTTTGCATCTGCTGCAATCAATTTGTAAGGGCTCACTAGAGTACTAACACCCAAGATATGACGTTGGATCATTACTAAGTCTAACGTTGATACCCCATTCAAGTAGTCACCACCTTTTGATGCTTGAAGCTCAAAATTTCCGATTGGGCCATCATCAAATGCATAATTTCCTGTCGCCGTAGTCATTTTAGTTTTAGGATATTCCGGTCCTGAAGCTTGTATTGTAACAGCTACGTTCATGACGCCTTGACCAACTGCAGTTGATACATTTCCTGTAATAATTGAATCTATACCAGATTGGTTGTTGATCAAGCTGATGGTTGTCCAACAGTAATCATGATTGAACTTCTTGTCCCATACTGTTACTTTAACATCTACGTCTGCTTTCGTTACTCCTGCTGGTATGTCTTTACTAGACCATACTTTTGCTGAGCTACGACTAGCCGGTAACCACAATTGGATACCACCTTCGCCTCTTAAGTATTGCTCTTGGATTCCCTTATCACTTCCGTTACCTGCACGAATTGGATATGGTGCTAATGCTTCTCCTGCGGTTCCCTTTAATCTGAAATAGTGTGCTACGTCGATGTTGATTTTATTTGGTGCTCCACCAGGAAGTAATGTGTCAGCCACTCGTGGCGGTACATTCTCAAATGTATACAACAAGTCATCATCATCTGTACAGTTGTCATATGCTTTGTTCATGAAGTCATTTGCCCAAAGCTCTACCATAGGTAATGCTGGTCCGCTACCGTCTGGATCTGCCATCAACGCTGTTGACAACGGAACACATACTGGTGTTGGAGCCTTCTTGTCTACAACCATAAATGATTCTGTACATGCTGCGAAGTTATGACATCCGTCTGTTACTTTCCACTCTACTTTGTGATTGCTCATCTTACCTTCGATTGTAGGTAATTTGATACCAGCCACATCAGCGCCGTCTTTCGTAGGTGCTACATAGATATCTGGAATACCGTTACCGTTATCATCTCTGATCGCGCCCCAGTTACCATTGTTCATGTTGCTTACGTCATTACCTGCATCTAAGAATGATGTGTACTCATAATCTCTTGTTCCATCTGCCCATAAGTCAACAAATACTGTCCACTTTAACCATCTGTTTGGATCATTAGCTATACAACCACCATTGTCTGTTGCACTCTTCGTTAATGTACCATTGTATTCACAATTGTTGTCTACAGCATACATAGCATCTTCACATTGAAGTTTTGGTGCCTCTGTATCTCTGTACATGAAGTACTTGAAGAAACCATCACGCTCCTCATTTGTACACCAGTTTACATATTTGTACTCTACTTTCCACTTACGGCATACTCCTTGCTCGAAGTCAAACTGCCACTTTTTCGTGTTAGTTCCGATTACATCACATGGACCTGCCTCGTTGATAGGAGCTGCCGCTGCTATTTGCGCATCTGTTGGACCGTCACAGTCTACAGC
>JANMMV010000674.1:0-2359 GCA_031373565.1 Saprospiraceae bacterium | reverse complement strand
GGCGCCTATAAAAATCGAAATCAAAAAAACAATTGGAAGTGAACCGATGCCAATGTCATACATCTGACGGACCGTCTCCTTGTAATACATCGCACCCTTTTCTGGTCTTTTGAAGATCTGACCATGCCAAAGGATAAAGCTACCGAAATGGTGAAATAGATTAAGATTCATAAAAGTAGGACATCAATATATTATCCAATACAACAAAGGTACAAATATTTTGATCTATTAAAGTACGAACAATACAATGGATTTAGGAGTTTTGTTTGTTTACTATTAAATTGCATGAAGTTATGGTTACAGTGATCACAGGATCCAGTAAGGGTATAGGGAAGGCTACCGCATTACGATTTGCCAAAGAAGGACATGATCTCGCCTTGTGTGCACGCACTATTGCCGATCTTCAAGTTCTCAAAGATGAGATCAACCATTTGTATCCTCAGATAGATGTCTTTATATCTGCGGTTGACGTATCCAAAAGTAACTTGATCAAACAGTGGGGCAAGGATGTTTTGGCACATTTTGGACATGTAGATATCTTGGTAAATAACGCCGGCATATTTTTGCCCGGAGATATTCTACTTGAAGACGAAGGAATATTGCGCACTTTGATAGAGACCAACCTATATAGTGCATATGATTTGACGCAGATTATTGCTCCAACAATGGTAGCAAGACACCAAGGGTACATCATTAATATATGTAGTGTAGCCAGTATTTTGGCTTTGCCCCAAGGTGGTAGTTATAGTATATCTAAGTTTGCTTTACGTGGTTTCTCGACCGTCTTACGTGAAGAACTCAAAAGTACAGGTGTCAAAGTAACATCTGTACTCCCAGGTGGCACTTGGTCGGCATCGTGGGCTGGTGTAGATTTGCCAGCCGATAGATTAATGGATGCTGAAGATATTGCAGATGCTATCTATGGGGTAACAGCGCTCGGTCCCAAAGCTGTCGTCGAAGAGATCTTGATCCGACCGCAACTGGGCGATATCTAAGCAAGTGATTTTTAAAAAATAATCTTAAAATCAAGGAAATCATCTAATGTCCTAGGTAAAAACCCTTAGTAAATCACCTAATGGTAATCCCTAGAACTGTTAAATATGTAATAAAACGACAAATCTTCCCTTGACAAAAGTGATTTTAAAGCGTACCTTTATAAAAAATTTAATCCATGATCATCTTCACAATTGCCTTGATGATATTAATCATGTTCGGGGATAGAATCCTCGCCGAGGCCTAAAACAAAAATTAAAAGCTGATATCTTCACCCCCACGAAAGTATCAGCTTTTTTGTTTTAAAGGATATGATAAGAGGTAAATACTATCTACTCAGGACCCAAGACATCATTTCTTTTGCTTCTGCTTCGGTGTATTCCTTTTTGATGCCGGATTGATATGTGACTTCGTTATCTCCGATGAGCTTGACAACTCTAAAGTCATAGGATTTTTCTGTCTCAGAGATTTTCTTTTCGAAAAGGAAACCTTGGTTATTTTCTTCAACTATTTTAACAAAATATGGATTACCTACGATCTCCCGCTTACGATCTGTGATCAGCTTTGTGTAATCCTTAGTAAAAGAAGCAGTCATAAAAGCCTGTACTTCTAACATAGAATCTGCCGCAATACTTACTCCAATAAGGTTTGCATTCTTCATAGGAGTGTAGATTGCTTCCTTAGGAGGATAGATTTCATCCGCTATACCATACTTTAATAGATTTGCAGATGCTGATGTAATTGTACTTTGCTTGTTCTTGCACGCTACCAGCAAAAAAGCGAAAATAACGATATTAATGATAAGAATTCTCATGTTGGGTTGTTGTTTTGTGGATGCAAATATACATTTCTAAAGGACAATTAAATCAACACAACCGTGTTTCTACTATTTATTGAGACTAAAAAATAGCAAATTTTAAAAAAAATAAATTGTTTTGGAACATTATTAAGAGCAATAAAATTGAATAAACTACATAATTATACTATTATTTACGATCTCATATATCATATAAATACTTATAAAACAGCACATTAAAGTAAAATAAATAAAACATATATATATATTAATAATATTATATTGTTTAAATATTGTATTTTTTTGATCTCTGATATGCTCGTATCATTGTATCATGAATTAGCAGTTACAGCTAATGAGACAAATAAAAGGTTTGTCTTAGTTTAATAAAATGATTGAGTTTTGAAGTTTTAATAAAGCCGCGGATTCGAGTGAGATCCGAAAACGCGCACGAGAGTTTTGGATATGTTTATGGGATTATAATTTGTAAATGGTCGCTGGGGGGCGACCATTTTTTTTGCCCTTAAGTGAACGATACGCTGGATTTTGAATAATTCAAAAATAGATTTC
>JANMMV010000667.1:0-7779 GCA_031373565.1 Saprospiraceae bacterium | reverse complement strand
ACAAGCAAAAAAAATGATTTCTTACAAATTCGAATACTCATAATAGGCTGTTATTAAGGTACAAACATACTAAAACATCAGAATTTATTGCTAAGTTCGGTTATTCATTTACTTTAAGATGCCCTTAACGAATGAAATAATTTAGAAAATTACCATTATGGTTCATTGCTTGTTGAATTAATTATGAACTAGCAAATTTTAACGGTGGTAAACTTTAGAAGTCTCAAAAGATTTATATATTTACGCAAACGAAAAAGTACGATTTGATCAGATATGAATGAAAGTAAGAAAAGTGCCAAAGATGCATTAATACTAATAGCTGCAGAAAAGGTTTTTAATGAGGTGGGTTACAAGAACGCTAAAATGGATGATATCGCAAAAAATGCCGGTATTACCAAAGTAACACTGTATACGTATTTTCAATCTAAAGAAAATCTTTATTTGGCTATTACATACAAAGCATTGAGCCTTTTAATAGAGAAATATTATGAATCCATAGACAAAAACAAAGATAAGCTAGGTATCGAAAGTGCACTAAGTTTATTGGAAGTATTTATGAGTTTCTGTGAGCAAAATTATTTGTATTCTGAAATTTTGCTTGATTATTATTCACTTGTTAGGACAACGGGAGACGGTACATTTAAGGCAAAAATGACGGAGGCAGTCAAAGATAGCATCTATTGGCTAAAGCTTCAAGACATGCAAAACTTACCTTTCAAACTGAGTATTAAGGAGATAGAACGAGGCAAAAAAGATAATAGTATCATGACAGATACAGATTCTGCTTTGGCTACAGTGCAGGGATGGAGCATGGTCATGGGCTACGTCAAAATTCGGGGAGCAAGTGGGCAGATGTCCATATTTAAAGTCGATATGAATGATGTAAAGGAAGCCAACCTTAGATTAGCTAGACATTTCTTTCAGTTCAAAGAATTGTAAATGATGAATACCTAGAATGCGAATTAAAGTCAGTGTTGTGAAACTCCATCTTCTTATATTTTGAAAAATAAAATCTATGCAGTCGTCGATATTGAAACGACAGGTGGTCAGCCGCGACGAGATCGTATCACTGAGATAGCTATAGTATTATATGATGGAGAAAAAGTACTAGACCAGTACCAAAGTCTCGTTAATCCCGAACGTTCTATACCCACAGAAATTACGCGAATCACTGGCATAACCAATGCCATGGTTGCCACCGCGCCTAAATTTTTTGAGATCGCAAAGCAGGTAGTCACCATGACCGAAGGTGCTATTTTTGTAGCCCACAATGTCAGATTTGACTATGGTTTTATACGGGAAGAATTTGCCAATTTAGGTTATACTTACACTAGACGCCAGCTTGACACAGTTGTTCTTAGCCGCAAAGCTTTCCCAGGACTCAAATCTTATAGTCTTGGCAACCTTATCAGGCATTT
This sequence comes from Saprospiraceae bacterium, assembly GCA_031373565.1. Classification (GTDB taxonomy): domain Bacteria; phylum Bacteroidota; class Bacteroidia; order Chitinophagales; family Saprospiraceae; genus OLB9. Next base: position 6,361 of record JANMMV010000667.1, on the reverse strand, counting down.
TGATATACAAGTTGAGAATAGACATCGTGCTATGGATGATGTGCTTGCGACTATTGATATCTTGGGTCGAATCCTGAGTCAAGAATCGGGAAGACTTTCGGCTGACAGGCTTGTCAACGCAGGCATCAAAGCGTCTCATTTACCCAAAGATATTTCCATGGAAAGGATTCACGCCTTACCTGAAGAGATCGGAGTCTATTATTTTTATAATGAATATGGTCAGGTCATTTACGTTGGTAAAAGTATCAATATCCGAAAACGAGTTATGCAGCATTTCGGCGCTATTGATGCTAAAACAGATAAGTTTATTGCTAAAGTTGCTGATTTTTCATTTGAATTGACTGGAAGTGAACTTATTGCTTTGTTACTTGAGTCAAATGAGATCAAAGGTCTTCAACCAGAGATTAATAAGGCACAGCGATCACGTGAATATCCTTACTTTATTCATCACTATAACGATGACCAAGGATACTTAAGATTTAATTGGGAAAAATCCAGCGTCAAAACTAGACAAAACAAAAATATTCTAAATCATTATGCGACCAAGAACGGTGCTCGCGGCCACCTAAAATCGATTACTGATCAACTTGGATTGTGTTCAGGTTTTACTGGGCTTTATGATTCAAATTATGATAGTTGTTTTTATTACCAAACGGGCGCATGTGGCGGTGCCTGTCAGGGCTTAGAAACACCTGAGGAGTACAACGAACGCGCTATTGATGGCGTTGAATGGCTTCGTCGTATTTTTGATAAGAATATGTTCTTAGTTACTGAGGGGCGCAATCGAGATGAAAAAGGGTTAGTTCTGATAGAAGACGGTCATTATCGCGGATTTGGATATATGACTGATACAGATCTAAGTTATGGGATTGAAGAGTGGAAAGAATCAATAAAGTACACGCCTCCCAATCCAGAATGCAATCAAATTGTTATGACTTATCTAGAAAAGCACCCTGCTACAAAGGTAATTGAAATTTGATATTACGCTTTTCTCTTCTTGAAGTTAGGATTGTTTGAATTCTGTGGCTTCCTATTATTATTATTGTTTTGCTTGAATTTGTTGTTGCGCTGAGTCTTGAATGTAGACTGATTAGCGTTGGGTTGATTAGACTTAGTATTGACGACAATAGTATGATTTTCACCAACAGACAACTGACCATTTGACATGACTGCGAGATCCGAGATAATTAAATCATCGCCCACGAAATGCTCTCTATTCCAGTTGCGGTAAGATAGTTTCATATAGGATAGAATAGTCTCAATGAAGCCTTTCTTTATAGGTCCGTCTTCCATATTGAGCGCCTTATGTATCATGACACGAATGTTGTATCCATAATGTCTCCATGGAAACTCATGTTGAGGATATGGTACTGTTACATGCTTAAGCCTTCTTTCAGTCTCCGTCGCAAGGTGCTCGTATGGATGCTTAACATCAAGTTCATTATCGGCCATTGCAAACACATGTCTCCACAATTTTTGTTTAAACTCTAGTACATTTCTAGTCTGGGGATTGAGGAAGTGTATAAGCTCAACGATGGTCTCTACTGCTGCTTGTCGTTTTTCTCTATCTTCAATGTTTTTTGCATGAACGACCATTTTCTGGATGATACGCCCATATTCATAAAACATTAAATGATCGCGCTGGGAGTTATACTCTAGGCTTAATAATTTCTTTGGTTCCATCGATCGGATATATGTACAATTAATAGATTTTAATAGATATTGTTTATTTAATGTAGCTTACTCTACAGTTACGGATTTGGCGAGGTTACGTGGCTGATCTACATCGCAACCTCTCAAAACAGCTATATGATAGGCCAGTAACTGCAAAGGAATTACAGACAGTAGCGGTGTTAATGGTTCTTCGGTTTCTGGTATTTCAATAGTATAATTTGCCATCTCTTTGATACGAGTATCTCCTTCTGTTACGATGGCTATGACGATCGCTTTTCGCGCTCTGACTTCTTGTATATTGCTCACTACTTTGTCATAAGCCGACTTGTTGGTTGCGATGATGATCACTGGCATATTTTCATCTATCAGCGCAATAGGGCCATGCTTCATTTCTGCCGCAGGGTAGCCTTCAGCATGGATGTATGAAATTTCTTTCAATTTAAGCGCTCCTTCGAGTGCTACTGGGAAATTGTATCCTCTACCTAAATATAGCGCATTGTTTACATCTTTTATTTCGCTAGCGATATATTTGATCTTTTCGTCTTGAGCTAGTACTTTTTTTACTTTGTCAGGGATCAGTTCCATTGCTGTTGCTAACTGGTGAAAATATCCTTCTGATATCGTTCCCTTCTTATAACCAATATTTAATGCCATCAATGTCAACACTGTTAATTGACTTGTGAAAGCCTTAGTAGATGCTACACCGATCTCAGGACCTGCATGTGTATACGATCCGCAATCTGTAAAACGAGCTATTGATGACCCCACAACATTAACTAATCCGTACAATAAAGCTCCTTTCTCTCTTGCAAGTTCTAAAGCGGCTAAAGTATCTGCTGTTTCTCCGGATTGTGATATCGCTATGACGACGTCATCTTGATTGATGATAGGATTGCGATATCTGAACTCCGACGCATACTCGACTTCTACCGATATACGACATAGCTCTTCAATAATGTATTCTGCTACTAACGCTGAGTGCCATGATGTACCGCACGCTACAAATATGATACGCTTTGCATTCATGATGCGATTCATATACTCTTGCATCCCACCTACGACTACCCACCCATCTTCGGCATTGATGCGACCGCGCATACTTTCATTGATTGTCGTCGGCTGCTGATAAATCTCCTTAAGCATAAAGTGATCAAATCCCTCTTTCTCAAGCTCTTCGAGTTTTAAGTCTAGCTCTTTGACAATCGGTTGTTGCACTTCATTATGGAGGTTGATGATTGCGTAGCCGCCGTCTTTTGATATCTCGACAATCTCTTCATCATTGAGATACACGACTTTATTAGTATATTTGATGATCGGTGAAGCGTCTGATGCCAAAAAACACTCATTATCTCCAATACCCAAGACTAAAGGGCTTGATTTTCTAGCACCGACAATGATATCTGGATTTTCATTATCCATTACAACGATTGCATATGCTCCTACAGCTTTCTCAAGTGCTAAGCGTACTGCTTCTGTTAATGAAAGATCTGCTCTTTTTTGATATTCTTCGATTAGATTAACCAATACTTCAGTATCGGTCTCACTTTTGAAGGTATATCCCAGATCTGACAAAGCATGTTTTATGGTAGCATAATTTTCGATGATACCGTTGTGTATGATTGCAAATCGGCCACTATTAGATAAATGCGGGTGTGCATTGACATCGTCTGGTTTGCCATGGGTGGCCCAACGTGTGTGGCCCATACCTGTAGTGCCGACGGTCGAATATTTTGCGGCTTCCTGCTCAAGTTTGGCAACTTTACCTTTTTTCTTGATCGTTGTTGATGTACCGTTATTGATGATAGTGACACCTGCACTATCATATCCACGATATTCTAATCTTTTGAGTCCTTCAAGGACAATCGGATAGGCTTGTCTAGGGCCTACATACGCGACTATTCCACACATAATCGTAAAGTGTATTTATCGTTAAAAATCAAGGGTTTGAACATTAATTTGCTGTCCTATTTTGCATAAGAAACTCTCACCTTCATTGGGTAAATAGGGTGCTTAGCGCCATATAGGACTGCTTGGTTTGCATTTTCTGCTTCTGTTAATATACCTAAAACTATTTCTTGACGCATACTTGGGTTTGCCAATATTTTTTTGACATGATTAGTAACGTTGATTGTATATTTGTAGGTACTGCTACTCTTGTTTAGGCCACCACCGAATGTATTAATCCAACTTACTTGTTGATTGTTGAGTTGGTTAATATCTTCTATAAATACAAGTTTGCCTAAACTGTCGTATCTGCTAGCAAAGAGCTGAAATGGTGCAGCGATACCTGTATTTTGGCCAGGCAATGACCCCACAAATATATCTATTTCTACCTTAGTAACTTGTATGTTTTTTAAGGGCATTAAATTGTCAAAAGTCAGCACTGTTTTAAGACCTGCAGCACCTTGGAGCAAGGTGTATTCATTACCCTTACTTTTGTCGTCCAGCAATGTCTGTGAAACGGAACCGGTTATTGTATGGGTATAATTATTGACTGTATTTCCTGCGATTTGATAAGGATAGACTAAACGTATCATCGTGTCTACGCCGGCAGTTGTCTTCACTATTCTATGAAAAAATACATTTAGCTTATTAACTCGATTTTCGGCTGAGAGAGCAGCATCTAGCAAGTTAAAACCTACTATACTTGATCCTGATATAGGGGTTGATTTTAGATAAAATCCTTTAACTACTTTTGCAAATATTGTATCTACTGAGTTAGCTTCTTTATTAAACATCAATTCTTCTGCCCATACTTTACTGATGGGAATACGCACATGACTGACAAATCTAGATGATTTTCTTGTAATATGGTCTATCAATGAAATCGAGTCTTTTGGTCTGACATTTGTAGAAACACTTCCTATTAGATTGCCCAACGGCAAAGTGAAGTTTGTAGACGCTGTATCTTTTACATTATATTTTTCTGCCAGCTGGTAAAGCTCAAATTTGTGTGCTGATATGTTTGGTCCGAAAGTACCAAGTGTATCTAATTGCAAAATTAGCTCCATCGAATCGAGGATACCATCTTCAAAATTTGGTTTTGCAGTGGGAAGGAATGGAGTCATGTAGATACTCGCATCTAACTTACCGAAAACAGGATCATCCAACTGACCAATGAGAAATGTTCTGGAATTAAAACCGGGAACATATGAAAATACTTTGTCAGTCTTGATAGTATAACTTGATAGCTTTAAGGTATCGAGCCTACCTAGAGCAATGCGTTCATCATCATACAGATCACTACCTACGATTATAGGATCTTGGCAAGAAGAAACACCGATTATAATTGCCAAGCATGTTATGAAAGAAATAAAATTTACTGAATATCTTGTTCCAGAATTTGATGTCATTCGAGAAGTTTTTTATAAAACTGAGAATAGGTTAATGATATGGATTCGTCTTCTGCATCAAACGGTAATGATTCGATGCTTAAATCGCTTCCATATTTACTAACGATCGAAGACGCATTTTCGCTACCTGCAATAAGACCATTCGAATACTTCGCTGCTCCAAGTGTCAAATTTATCTTACCACCATCATCAAAAGCTACTAAATCTTTAGGCTCTAAATCATTGATAGCCGCTACTTTAAAGAATTTTTCGTTGAAAGTATCACTCAATGTGTTGTCATACATTGAATACACAACTTTGGCAGATTGAAAAACTGGATCATTCTTGTACGCTGTTTTCATGTAGAAAGGTACTAAACTAGCGATTTCGCCGTGTATGTGCACGATATCGGGAGCCCAACCAAATTTCTTGACAGTTTCCATCACACCTTTACAGAAAAACACTAATCTTTCTTGATTATCATCAAATGCGCTACCATCTTCATCATGAAATACGGCTTTGCGCTTAAAGAACTCGTCATTATCTAGGAAGTAGACTTGTAGTTTTGCGCCGGGAAGTGATGCTACTTTGATAATCAATGGATAATCTTCATCATCTACAATGATATTCATCCCAGAAAGTCTAACTACTTCATGTAGTCTATGCCTCCTCTCATTGATAATACCAAATTTGGGCATCAATATCCTGAATTCATATTCATCGGCTGTCACACCAGGTAGCTTGCGAGCCAGCTGAGAAATAACCGATAAATCTGTGTAAGGATCTAGCTCTTGAGTAATAAGAAGTACCTTCTTTTTAGACATCTAGGGAGTTGTTGATCAAAATAAATATACAAAATGGATGCAAAGATAAATAATTATTGCGCAATTTCATAATAATAACTAATACTTTGACATATTTATGTGATAATCAATAAGATAGCGACCTCAAGATAGTCCAGATTCACTTTTATGTTTCTTTCTGATCATTTCCCAAATTGGACATTTATCTTGTCATTTTGATTAAATCAAGCTCGCCATGATTTGAGCACATATAATTGCACCATAAGTACCAATCGCATAACCCAATACACCCATGATCACTCCTACCGGTGCTAGCGATGGATGAAATGCCGTTGCCACAACGGGTGCAGAAGCCACGCCACCGATATTAGCTTGACTTGCGACTGCTACGTAGAAAAATGGCGATTTTGTCCAGTAAGCAACCGCAATCAGTACAATAAAGTGTATTGCTAACCATACGATGCCGATGATAAACAATCCTGGCTTAGCGATGATCTCTTGGACATTCATTTTCATTCCGATCGTCGCTACTAGGATGTAAATAAAGACATT
>JANMMV010000644.1:0-9916 GCA_031373565.1 Saprospiraceae bacterium | reverse complement strand
ATCCTGATCAAATGTCAGCAGGGTCTGAGCGTGTTGTTATGCGTTTTCCATCTACTGGTCGTCGTGGCCGATGGGATCGACGTACTGACGAAGATGTAAAAAAAGACGCAGAAAAAGCGCTCAAAAATCTGAATGAAATCTGGGACAACGCAGCGCAATATGCGCAAATTGATTCTACCGCTACGGCCCAAAAATCAACATGGCAACGCAATAATCCACAAATGGATGCCCTGCTTCCGATTGTGCGTGGAGCAGACGCTATATTTATTGAGGTAAATAGTAAAGCAGACATAGAAGGAGCGCTAGCGTGGGTAAAGGAACGGAAATACAAGGCGGTTTTTATGGGTGTTTCAGAAGGTTATCGTCTTGCAAAAGAAATAGCTGCTGCCAATATACCTGTCATTACTGGTCCCATCTTGAGTAATCCACGTCGTGAAAATGATCGATATGATATCGGATATGCTAATGCTGGCTTGATGCAAAAAGCTGGTGTCAAGGTTTCTATTCGCACGAATAATGCGGAGAATACAAGAAATCTACCTTTTCATGCAGGATTTGCTGCGGCGTATGGTATGGGTGTAGATGAAGCGATGAAAGCGGTTACTATTAATACAGCTGAAGTTTTTGGCGTAGCTGACAAGTACGGTAGTATCGAAGTAGGCAAGGTAGCCAATGTCTTTATATCCACTGGCGATCCATTTGAAACGAAAACGGCCATTGAGCATTTATTTATCCGAGGATGGAAGATACCGATGGAGAGTCGTCAAACATTGTTATATGATGAGTTTTTAGAAAGAACACCGGGCGTCAAATAGTTAATTCTAACTATCTAGATCTATTCTGTCGCCTTCATCTTCTACGATGTAGTCGTCTAGTTTCATGAGTGGAATAGACATGTAAAAGTCAGTTCCTTCGCCTTCACGTGTATCAAAATAGATGCGACCATTGAAGGATTCAATCATATTGGCAGATATGGCAAGACCCAAACCAGTTCCAGAACTTTTGGTTGTAAAATTGGGAGTAAAGACTTTGTCTTTCATTTGATCTGGAATGCCGATGCCGTTGTCTGAGACTCGAATAATCGCATGGGCATTTTGGCGCTTTAGTTCGATGTAGATATTGCCACGTCGTCCATCTGGTATGGCTTGGATCGCATTTTTAAGGAGATTGTTTAGAATGCGGACTAAATGATTACGGTCAGCAAAAACGACCATATCGTCAAGCGGCTCATTCATTGTGATGTCCATATCATCTCGTTTTCTGAACAGATCGTGTACGGCTTCAACTATCTCATTAAGAATTATTTTTTCATTGGAAGCTTTGGGCATCGTAGCAAAATTAGAAAACTCATTTGCTATTTGCGTAAGATTGTCAATCTGCTCTACCAATGTGGCCGAGATCCGCGCTATCAATGGTTTCGCTTTTTCTGGGTCTTCTTGGGTAGCTCGCTCCAGATACTGTATGCTGAGTTTCATAGGAGTGAGTGGGTTTTTGATTTCGTGTGCCACTTGTTTTGCCATCTCACGCCAAGCCATATCTCGCTGGGTTTTTGCTAAGATATTGGCTGATCGTTCTACTTCTTGCGTGAGATTGTTGTAGTCTTCTATTAATGTACCGATCTCATCATTGGATTGCCACTCTAGTGGTTCATTGGTCTGGCCTAACTTAAATTTTTTTAATTTTTCAGTGAGGAAACTAAGCGGTTGTGTGATGGAATTCGCTATTGTGATTGCTATAGCGCCAGCAATTAGAAATAAAAATATATAGGCATTCAATATGGTACTCAAGAAATCCAAGATACTGTTTGAGGATTGACTGATATCTCGATGTCCTATACTAAGGAAGGCGAAAGGTTGTTTTGATTTTAGCGTTAGTGGGATATAATCTATATTGCCGACCGGGTATATATTTTGCGTTTTAGCATCAATGATGTGTCTTGGGATATGCCACGACACCGATTTTTTATCAGGCATTTCAAGAATGCGACCTGACGCATCATACAACTGCAATGTTTTATCGTGTATGTGAGCATATTCTTTTATTTTCGTCTGGGCAAATTGCAACGCAGAATGCTCATCATCCATGTTTTGTATATCCGACTCTATGTTGTGAAGAATACTTGAAGATTCTTCATGATTTTTGGTGAGTTGGCTTGCTTCTATCAAGTTTGTAAAGTAGTATGTAGTAATTGTTCCGATCACGATAAACGTGAAAAGAATCAAGAAGATAATGGCTAACTGTATCTTAGTTTTGAGTGATGAACGTGAGCCAAATTTAAGCGACATGTGATTTGGCAGTTTATCTAATCTCGTGTTTATGGTCGATAAAAGTAGCGTTATCAATCCAGTCAACGCAAAAATGAAAGAGAATAGTGATATTGGTTTTATAAGACCAGAGACTTTCTTATAAGAAACGATACGATACTTTTCTGTCAGCGGATGCACGATGTAAGAATATCCATCTTTGACTTGATCAAATGTAATGGTAGCAAGTTTCGCTATATCAATACCTGAAGATGCATTTATATGATTGTGCTCAACGAGCGTGTTATTGTAAAATAGACCAAAATTATATTTAGCTACCCCGCGATTTCGGATGACATTTGTTTGACTATTTTCATCGCTATAGAAAAGAAAAAGCGGCCAGACACGTTCCATTGATGGAGAAGCGATGTCAATTTTGATGATATAGGTACTTTCAACAGGATTGTAGTACACATTTTTGCCTATCTTTTCGGACTGTCGATAAGACTGAGTTGTTTTGATGTAATTTGCAAAGTGATTACTAAATAGCGTGTTGCCTTCATGATCAAAGAGCTCTATTTTACGATTGAGATTAAATTTTTTCTGTACACTCCTGACGAATAAAAATTGATCAAGATCCTGATTGTCAATCTTCGCTGGGAGCTCAAGTGATGCTATCTTAGTAAAAATGCGACTATCGATAAGGGAGTCCTGCATGTTTTCTAAGTCCCTGACGATCTCAGCAGAAGGTGGTGTGTAGTACTTTTCAGTAAATGCAGAACGTTCTGCGATATCTTTTTTGACGCTAAAATGGTAAACAGTCACTGCCAAAAATCCCGAAAACATGATCATCCACCATATGAGATAGGTAATCTTGGTCGTTGGACTATCTACATAAGCGTCCATTATCAGCATAAAGGCGCTGACAAAAGCCAGTATCATCCAAGTAGAACCGTGTATCAATCCAAAATAACTAGAACCTAAAACAACCAATGCCATACTCCCATATAATATCCAATAATCGACAGACTTAGGCTTAGACTCGTTATAAAGGATGCTAAAGATCGTGTATGTAAAATGAAAAACCACAAACATAGTAGTACAAAGTGCAACCATGACGGATATGGCCAATATATCGAACTTGAGCAACGCATCTATATCCAAATCGATACTATGGGACAGGACAAAACCTTCTATCGATGCTACCCACCAAACGAAGATGCCTGCCGTAAGCGCACCTGCGATCATAGGCCAAATACGATTATATCTAGCTGAGAAAGTCGAGTATATTTTAGATATCCGACTCAACAAAACAAAATTCCACAGCCAAATCAAATAAACGCTAAGTGTCGGTCTCCAACTATCACTTGCGGGGTTGAAACCCCAAAATCCTTCAAAATAGGATATTACGGCAGGTAGATAATGTAATCCAGTGAAAAGAATTATGGCTGGGAGCAGCCGTCGAAGCGACATGGCAGAACGTCGGGACCACCCATAAGTCCAATAGGCATATACTCCGAAAAGCAAAAACCAACCCAAAGCCAGCATAAAATTTCTGTAAAAACTGCCAGCTAGTATAATATCAAAATCGTTTGACCCAATATGACAATTCAACTTACCTGTTGTCGATAGTTTGAAAGTAGGTAGTTGTTTTTCTAACTGAATTTCGGTATTGATAGGTAGTGAAATATTCCACGAAAGTGTATCAGAACCGTTACTATTGGCAACAGTGGCATATTGTGTAAGATGAATGGAGACTTGCTTTGATTTATAAAAAGTTGTGTCACTATTATAAATATCAATGCTGAAAGTCGATTGTTCTACCTTATTTAGCTTATCTTTTGATGTAGAATCGCTGAGAAAAGTACTAGAAATCAAGATATTTTCTGAAAGCGATGACTGTAGATTTTTGGTGATCTCATGTTTAATATCGTCATCTTTCTGCATTTTTGATATGAAGATCAAAATGACAGACAGAATAAGTATGATCGTGGCTAAGTGCCTTTTCATTTGAGCTAATTTACTGAGTGCGAAGTTAATACTATTTGATTAATAAGCATATAAATATATGTAATATATGTAATGTGAATGATTTTACCACTAAAATGTGTAATATTGTTCTTTTTTAATTTGTTTTGTGGGTATGATCTGCCAAGAGAGTTACAAGGCCTTTTGCAGCATAAGAATAAAAATTAAATAAACTTTAGGTTAAATAAATATTGGGCGTATTACACTAATAATAAAGAATTTACGATAAAAGGCTTGACAAATTAAATATATTAATTTAACTTTGAGTTTAATTTATAAATCACACACTATGACAGCCACTTCACCAAGTACAAAACCTATCGTCGGAGGCCAGTTTTTGATCACTGAGACATCTCCACACCACTTATTTATTCCAGAAGACTTTACGGAGGAGCAAATAATGATTGGAGAAACGGTCACTAAATTTATTAAAACAGAGATATGGCCCTTAACGGATAGAATTGAGAAACTCGAAGAAGGTCTCATACCATCCATCATGGAAAAATTTGCTGAGTTAGGACTTTTCGGAACCCACATGCCGGAGTCACTTGGCGGTAGCGATATGGATTATATCACTAATACGCTAATAGGAGAAAAAGTTGGACCTTCTGGGTCGTTTAGCGTCAGTTATAACGCACATACTGGTATCGGAATGCTACCTATATTTTATTATGGGACAGAAGAGCAAAAGCTAAAATATCTACCCAAACTGATAACGGGAGAGCTGAAGTCTAGTTATTGTCTCACTGAGCCAGGTAGTGGGTCTGATGCTTTAGCTGCAAAGTCTACAGCAGTTCTGAATGAAGGAGGTACTCATTATATACTCAATGGTCAAAAAATGTGGATAACAAATGCCGGTTTTGCTGATATCTTTACAGTTTTCGCTCAAGTTGTTAAGGATGATAAACACGGTGGTGACCATGGATTTACCGGTTTTATCTTAGAGAAGAACATGCCAGGCTTTACACTAGGAGCTGAAGAGTACAAGCTCGGAATCAAAGGGTCATCTACGCGTCAGATATTTATGGAGAATGTAATGGTGCCCGTTGAAAATATCTTAGGTCATGTTGGCAAAGGACATCTTATCGCTTTCAATGTACTTAATACAGGTAGATTTAAGTTAGGGGCATCATGTCTTGGTGGATCTAAAGCAGTAGCAGGAGTTAGTTTGCGATATGCCAAAGAGCGTGAGCAATTTGGACAACCTATAGCTCAATTTGGTGCGATACAGCATAAACTTGCAGAGCAAACGATCCGCAATTTTGTTGGAGAAAGTACGGTATATAGAACAGCCCAACTAATCGGCGAAGGTGAGACTTATTATAAGTTAATGGGTATCGCTGATGCAGATGCTAAGTTAAAAGCGGCAGAAACTTACGCCCTAGAATGTTCAATTATTAAAATCATAGGTTCTGAGGTATTAGATTATACTGTTGATGAAAATGTCCAAATCCATGGTGGTATGGGCTATTCAGAAGAGGGTACTGCAGCGCGCGCTTTTAGAGATTCTCGTATCAATCGCATCTTCGAGGGAACGAATGAAATCAATAGAATGGTAATATTGAGCACCATATTCAAGAGCGCTTTAAAAGGACAATTAGACTTGATGACACCAGGTCTTGCTATCCAACAAGAACTCATGGGTGGTACGGCCGCCGAAAACAGTTTTGTAGGACCGTATGCCGCCGAGTTTACGCTTTTGGCAAACCACAAAAAGTTGCTAATTATGTTGTTAGGTACAGCTGCTCAGCAATCAATGTCCGGCACTTTGGATCTCAAAACGGAGCAAGAAATATTGATGAATTTAGCAGATATAATTATTGAAATCTTCGCAATGGAATCATCGCTTCTCCGTGTTGAAAAATTGCTTTCGTATGATGTAGATCAGGACTACCATGCTGCTATTATCAAGACCTTGTGCCATGACAGCAATGGTAGAATGACTAGATATGCCCAAGACGCTATCGCTTCATTCATTGATCCGAGTATGCAAGGGGCATTCATCTCTGGTATGCGAAAGTATACTAAATACCCTTTACAAAATATAAAAGAAAATCGTAGACTTATCGCTAAGAAAATCATTGAAGCGTAAGTACTACGACTGGACATTATTATTGTTGGCGTCTGTAAGTCAAAGATAAAGAGCCCTGTTATCGCTTACGATATCGGGGCTCTCTATCTTTAGTGGCATTTCTAGTTCAATATGATTTATGAGTAAATGATACTATTCATCAAGCAAGATTTTCATCTGTCCATGATTTGCTGCCTTCTATCTAAAAGTAGTGGCTTTTTGTAAACCATATCTGCTAATGATGTATTATATAGGCATCAAGAATTTTTAACATGGGCAGAATGGCGCCGTTTATATTTTTAGCACTGATATTTATTGTTTTAGATTGGTATACATACACAAGTATACGGCAAATCGTCGGTGAAGGTAAGTTTTCGCGTATCTTTCCATGGGTGTACGGTTTGATAAGCATCTTGGGTTATTATTCACTTGTTAACCTGATGATGAGTCAGAGTCAAGGACCATTCGGGACACGAACGATGATGCTCAACTTGATGATAGGTTTTGTATTTACCTTATTTGTGGCGAAGTTTATCTTTACTATTTTAATGAGTGTACATGATATAGGCAGATTATTGATAGGGTTATTCAACTGGACAAGATTCAAAGTAGTCGAAGATTATCAAGCAGACAGTTTTGTACCTAGTCGTCGTAGTTTCTTGACGCGAGCGGCAACAGTGATAGCCGGCATACCATTTCTGACGATGCTGTACGGAATCACAAAAGGAAAATATAATTACACTGTAGAGAAGGTAGTTTTGACATTTAAGGATCTACCCAAATCGTTTGATGGGTTCAAATTAGTACAGATTTCAGATATACATTCGGGGAGTTTTGACAGTAAAGAAAGTGTAAAAGCTGGTATTGATATGATCAATGAACTAGAAGCCGATATTGTGTGCTTCACCGGTGATTTAGTCAATAGTGAAAAGGAAGAAATAGACCCATACATAGAGATATTTGCGAATATTAAGGCAAAAGAAGGCAAGTATGCAATTTACGGCAATCATGATTATTATGGAACTTACGATAGAGATAGCGAGCAGTCAAAAGAACTGTATTTTAGAGATTTTGAAAAAAAATATGAACAGATGGGTTTCGATCTCATCAAAAATGCACATAGGACCATTACTCGTGCCGATGAATCTATCAAACTTGTCGGTGTAGAAAACTGGGGTGCAGGTCGATGGTTTCCCAAGAAAGGAGACTTGGACGAAGCGACGTCTGGTATGGAAAAGGACAGCTTCAATGTTTTATTATCGCATGATCCTACGCACTGGGATGAAAAAGTATTGGCATATGATACACATATGCATCTTACCTTGAGTGGACATACGCATGGTTTTCAGTTTGGATTCCAGATGGGCGGATTTAAATGGAGTCCCGCACAGTATCGATATCAAAGGTGGCTAGGCTTGTATCAAGTGGCTGACAAATATCTATATGTCAACAGAGGTTTTGGATTTCTAGGATTTCCAGGTCGTGTCGGCATGTGGCCAGAGATCACTTTGATAGAGTTGAGATCGGCCTAGGATTAACTTAATCATCTTCTTCAAGGGTGAAAATCTCTTCTACTTTTTTGTCGAAACACTTAGCTATTTTTAATGCTAAGACCGTGGAAGGTACGTATTTTGTCGCTTCTATAGCATTAATGGTTTGTCTGCTCACAGATATGCGTTTAGCCAGTTCTTCTTGGGTTATGTCAAGTATGGCGCGTTCTATTCTTATTGTATTTTTCATAGATTAGTTTTACGGCTTTTGTAAAGTGTGTATTGAAATCGGATGATAAAAATAATCAAAACCGTAAACATATTGTATACCATCACATCAAGGAAGGCAACCCCATAAATAAAGAGGAAAGCAAAAAATAATAAAATATAATTGACCCAAACAGCCCATAACAAAGACTGAAGTCTAATTTCTGAAATATACTCATCTTCTATTTTCTCTTTTGAAAATGCAACCAAAAGCCCACTAAAAATAAAAATAAGCCCTAAGACAGTAGCAGTAACGTCTGTCAAAACAAGACCTGGGGAAGCAGAATCGTGACTTAACAAATCATCATTAAAAAATGAGAAAACAGTAAGAAGTAATTCAAACCCTGGTTCGAAATCTGCTATTATTAGGGCCAAACCGGCTAATAATGTAGGAATAAACAATATCCAACCAATGATTTTGAAACGATGTGGAAGTAGGAGTGTAGGTAACATACGATGATATTTTTGTACAAAAGTAAAACAAGTTATTCATATTGTCAAGTTTATTTTACAAAAAGTAATTTAAAATTTACAAAATGTTCTAAGTATGAATAAACCAATGCGCTTTACACTGCCAATTCCCTATCTTTGTACCATTACATAATAGTAAATTTTTCATTGGATCCATCATACATCAATAGTAATCTTAGCCATACGCCGCGCCATTCTCGTAGTCAGCAAGAGTATGTACAAGGAATAGTTGCAGGAGATAGGGTTATCATATCTGAATGTATCACACTATTAGAAAGCACACATGATGTAAAGCGTAATCTTGGATTATCTGTTTTGGCTGCTTGCCCTCCGCCACAAAAAACAACTTTGAGATTAGGAATTACTGGAACACCGGGTGTAGGAAAGAGTACTTTTATAGAGAACTTTGGGCTAGCCCTTATCGCCCAAAAGAGAAGAATAGCTGTTCTGGCCGTTGATCCTTCAAGTGCAGTCTCGCAGGGAAGTATTCTTGGTGATAAGACAAGAATGGAAACCTTATCCGTAAACCCTGATGCATTTATTCGCCCTACACCATCCGCCAATATGCTCGGTGGTACAGCTGCACACACTGGAGAAACTATTTCCCTTTGCGAGGCTGGTGGATTTGATACGATTTTGATAGAAACGGTTGGCGTAGGTCAATCTGAGATAGAAGTTGATAATCTCGTAGATGTTAGTGTTCTCCTCTTACAGCCTGGCGCCGGTGATGATATGCAAGGCATCAAGCGAGGTATACTGGAGAAGGCTGACATCATCATTGTCCATAAAGCGGATGGACCCCAACTGGAGCTAGCCCGAAAGACGAAACAATTGTACGACCAAACCCTCCAGATGTTTCAGCATGATATCGCACAATGGCAACGCCCGATTATCCTGGTATCTTCCATTGACAAAATCGGCTTTGATGGTATAGAGGGAGCAATCAATCAGTTTGTAGCGCTCAGTAGGCAATCAGGACAATGGGAAGCGAAACGCCAGAACCAAGCGAAACGCTATTTATCATCCATAGCTGAGCAAATATCTCTTGACTTTTTCAAAAATTTGACTGCATATAAAGATGCACTAAACGAAAGCTATCAATCCAATAAAAACCTTTATTCACGTATTACAAATCTCCAAAATAACCTAAAATCAATCATCGATAAATTAGAAGATAAGTAGCGTATGAGATTAAATATTTTGGTATTCATCATTTGTATTTTGCAGATAAGTGAAGGTTATGGCCAAACTAACCTTCCTGAACAAGACGTAACACTTGACCCTGTCAGATCTCCAGTCGACTATCAGTTTTCGTTATCGGGTAATTTTGGTGAGTTACGGTCAAC
>JANMMV010000636.1:0-3965 GCA_031373565.1 Saprospiraceae bacterium | reverse complement strand
AGCGAAGGACGGCTACAGTTATAAATTTAAAGATGTGCCTGTTCATGCGTACGACAAACTTGTTTTTGATATAGGTGTACCTTCTGGCGATAATGCAAAGAATCCCAATGATTTTCCGTCGACTAGCCCCCTCAGTTTTGTGGCTGAGTATTGGTCCGCATGGAAAAGTTATATTTTCTTCAGACCAGAGGGAAAAATTGCCAAGGCTGGAAGTCTCGTTCCTGACCAGAATTTTGCGCTTCATCTAGGCGGTGACAGTGCAAATACATCATTTTTCTTGGCGAAGTCTATCGATTTCAAAGCCGATGTTGAGAATATTGTCGATGTAAAAATAGATATGGCTAAGTTTTTTAGTAGCACCACTACGTACGATATTAGAGCCAACCGCCAGATACATTCTCCTAACCAAGAACCACTTGTCGTGGCGTTGGCAAAAAATCTTGAGAAAGCAGTGCAATAATTTATTTTCGTAAATCTATATCTCGATAGGTAAAGGTTATTTTTTTTTGCTATTTTCGTTCTAAATATTCAAAATGAACAATTATGGCAAGAAAGATTAGGATGGGAATGGTCGGTGGTGGAAGAGGAGCTTTCATTGGTGGTGTACATAGGATGGCTGCTGCATTGGATGGACAAATTGAACTCGTTTGTGGCGCGTTTAGTAGCGATCCAGAAAAATCACGTCTTTCTGGGGAAGATTTATTTATCGATCCATCTCGTGTTTACGCATCTTTCGATGAAATGATCAGGACAGAAGCTACGTTGTCCGCTGACCAGAGAATGGACGTCGTCTCCATTGTCACGCCCAATCATGTACATTTTGGACCTGCCCTCATGGCTGTTCAATATGGATTTCATGTAGTGAGCGATAAACCGTTGTGCTACGACCTTCTAGAAGCTTATAAATTGCGAGATGCGGTCAAATCTAGTAGCTCGATTTTTGCCTTGACGCATAATTATACTGGATATCCCATGGTAAAGCAAGCCCAATACATGGTAAAAAATGGTCAATTAGGCATGATCCGTAAGGTTGTCGTTGAATATCCACAAGGATGGCTATCCACTAAGCTTGAGGAAACCGATCAAAAGCAGGCTGCATGGCGCACGGATCCATCTAGATCGGGTATAGCTGGTGCGATGGGTGATATCGGTACGCATGCAGAAAATCTTGCTGAGTATATTACAGGACTGAAAATCAGTGAATTATGTGCCGATATTTCAACCATAGTTGATGGCCGACTACTTGATGATGATGGCAATGTGTTGCTAAGGTTTGATAATGGGGCAAGGGGTATTCTATATGCATCGCAGATCTCCGCAGGCGAAGAGAACAACCTTCGCATCCGCGTCTATGGTGAGAAAGGTGGTCTTGAATGGTCACAAATGGAACCAAACTCGCTGATCGTTAGATGGGGTGACAGACCTGTAGAGATTTATCGTACGGGCACCGGCCATGTTTCGGCGAATGCTGCTGCGCATTCACGTATACCGGCAGGTCATCCCGAAGGCTATCTTGAAGCTTTCGCCAATATATATCGCAATGTAGCTAAGTGTATTCAAGCACGCGTAGATGGCGTTGAAGTTGATCCAATGTACACTGATTTTCCGACCATCGATGACGGCGTCCGTGGCATGGAATTTATCTACAAAGTCATCGAATCAGGTAAATCTGATAAGAAGTGGATTGCCATGTAATTCAATGATAAAACAACATTTTTTATTAATAATTCCTCACAATTCATATGACATCGACATAAAAAATGATCAGGGTTTATTTTATGCAAACCACAATGATTATTTTTTTTCAAAGATTCCATCCCGCAGGTAGCGCGGGACGAGTTATGACCGTTAAAAAAAAAAAATAAACCGATGAAAACGATCAAAGGCCCAGCCATATTTTTAGCCCAATTTATGGGTGACGAAGCACCGTTCAACACCCTGGATGGCATCTGCAGATGGGCGGCGGATTTAGGTTATAAAGGCATTCAAATTCCTACGTGGGAGTCTCGATTGATTGACCTAGATTTGGCAGCAACAAGTAAAGCTTATTGTGATGATCTAAAAGGCAAAATTGCTTCTTACGGACTAGAGATAACCGAACTTAGTACGCATTTGCAAGGACAATTAGTGGCGGTCAATCCAGCTTATGACGCCATGTTTGACGGCTTTGCGCCACAAAAAGTACATGGTAAGCCGCAGGCTCGGACTGAATGGGCCATCCAACAAGTTAAAAATGCGGGTTCTGCAAGTAAACATCTAGGCTTGAATGCACATGCGACTTTTTCTGGTGCATTATTATGGCATACCGTTTATCCGTGGCCACAGCGACCGCAAGGACTAGTTGACATGGGATTTGGTGAATTGGCAAAAAGATGGCTACCGATACTCAATCATTTTGATGAGTGTGGTGTGGACGTCTGTTATGAAGTACACCCAGGTGAAGATCTCCATGACGGCGCTAGTTATGAAATGTTTTTGGATAAAGTGAATGGACACCCACGGGCTTGTTTGTTGTTTGATCCAAGTCATTTTGTACTCCAGCAGCTTGATTATCTTCATTATATTGACCTGTATCACGACCGTATCAAAGCCTTTCATGTCAAAGATGCAGAGTTTAATCCTAGTGGTCGAACGGGTGTCTACGGAGGTTACCAAGATTGGATCAATAGAGCGGGCAGATTTCGTTCTTTAGGTGATGGTCAAGTAGATTTCAAAAGTATATTCTCTAAATTGGCGCAGTATGGGTATGATGGATGGGCTGTATTAGAATGGGAATGCTGTATTAAATCGCCACAGCAAGGCGCTATTGAAGGCGCTCCATTTATCACAAACCATATGATTGAAGTGACCCAAAAAGCCTTTGATGACTTCGCCGGGGGCGCATCTGATGCAGAATTCTTGAAGCGAATATTGGGTATTTGATAGCTTACTTTCGACAAGGGAGCGTAGATCGACCCTTAAGCGAAAGTTAACTTATCCGCGCGCTCGTTTGCTTCCTAATCACTTTGTGCTTCGGAAGCAAACTTGTATTGTGAAAATTATTCCTTAATTAAGGAATAAATAAGTAATTTGTCCTTATGTTTGCCTTGTTCCGGCCACAATATCGGTCACTTTAGTTACTTCACTAATTATGCTATGACATACAATATAAAGCTATTACTTATATCAGTCATGATACAAACGGGCGTCAATCTAAGTGCCCAAACAGACACATTGTACCACCATTCGGAGCTGCCGGAATTTGTCAAAGTAGCAACACCTGATCTGAACAAAATCCAAATGTTGCAGACCGAATTCAAGCGTGCGCCTGGTTCTTTTCAAGATCCTATGCGTATCCTGATGAAATATCCTGGATTTTCTACAGCCAATGATGGCGCAAATGGCATTACCTATCGTGGATTGCCGCCAGAGTCATTTGAATGGCAAATCAATGGCGTGTCGATCGTTAATCCAAATCACCTCGCCAATGCTGGAACAAATGATGATAGAGCTACATATAATGCAGGGGGAACTTTAGCCATGTCAAGTGCTGTGCTTGCGGGATTTAGCTTTGATAGCGCTCCTAGCGGTATACAAAATACGGTGGCAGGCGGTGTCGCCGATGCTAGCCTCGCTACTAAAATCAATTCGTTCTATGATCTCAGTTTGTTGGGATTTGAAGGCGGTGTCAATTGGGAGAAAAATGGTAAGAATACGTATGTCACTGCACGCAATAGTTTTGTGGGTGTACTGAGTGCGTTGGGCACTGATTTCGGTGGCGAAAGGATCAATTTTTCAGATATGACTCTATCTTCGGAATTAATAAAAACCAATAAATCAAAACTCACCATTTTCGCTCATGGGGGAATCAGTCATAATTTTCGAGATCATTTGGCTGCTGCGGACTCGATCATCTCGATCAAAGATACGAGAGATATAAATTATCGTTCTGTGCATGGTTTGGTAGGACTGGATTATCGTCATGA
>JANMMV010000070.1:0-5447 GCA_031373565.1 Saprospiraceae bacterium | reverse complement strand
AATTATCGCGGGCGAAGTTTTTAAGTTTCTGTGGCAATTTGCTGATTTCATGACCGATATGCCTTTTGAGAAGGACTGGTGGTGGCACCTATTTACCGTATGTATCATTGTGTATGTGGGTATCCGGGGATACGTGCATGTGAAACCTAACAGGCTGGTTTTTAATGATCTACAAGAAGTTGTTGCGGAAGAAATCAGCGACCCGGTGGTGAATACAGTAATAGATACATCAAAACCGCAGATTGTAGAAAATGCCTATGCTGACTGGAAGCCCAAAATAGAAAAACTAATGGTCGAAGAAAAAATATACCTTGAACCTGAACTTTCACTCAGCGACATGGCTACAAGACTAAAAACAAATACTTCCGTTCTCTCCGCCGCTATCAACAAGAATTTTGGTAAAAACTTCAATGATTTCATCAATGAAAGTCGAATATATGAATACCAACATCAAATCACCTTACCCGACAATCGAAATTTTACAAAACTTGGCGTAGCCTTCGATTGTGGATTTAACTCCAAGGCTACCTTTAATCGGGCTTTGAAAAAGTTTGGGTAAGGAGATTAAGAAATGGAATCAAAAGTCAATTTTGACCTTTCTCCATCAAGAATAGTCGGATGTTTTCAAAATAATACGTCGATGAGAAAATCGTTAGTAGGTAACCATCAATAATTCATCATAAAATCATTCAGATTTGACTCTTGGTCGATATTCATTTTTTTGCGAAGTCGATACCTGCTTATCTCTACGCCTCTGACAGATATATTTAAAAGTGGAGCGATATCCTTCGAAGACAAATTCATACGTAAATAAGCACACAATTTTAGGTCTTTTGGTGATAACTGTTTGTATTCTGCTTTCAGTCGCTTAATAAAATCTGAATGCGCCTGGTCAAAATGTACGGCAAAACTTCCCCAATCATCATCTAGTCGCTTATCGTCTGACAATATAGAAATTACTTTTTTGATATTAGTCTTCGTTTCTGCCTCCCGGCTTTGTTTAACTACTTGATCAAGTTCATCTCTCAATCTAGTCAGCGTCTCATTCTTTTTCAAAACATGCATTGTAGAAAAAGCTAGCTCTCTATTTTTAAAGTCAATCTCTGCTTGCAATTTCTCGTTTTGTAATATTTCTAGCTTCTCTTCAGACAATTCTTTCTCTTGGATAAGGATCACTTTCTCAAAATCGTGTTTTCTATTCATATACTTAATCAAAGAATAAAGCCCCATCAAAAATATGGATAAGTAGGTAGCAAGGGCAAGTTTCGAGCTATACCAAGGATTATTAATTCTGAATTCGTAGGTCAAGGGTGATGTTTCAACGCCATATGCAGCTAGAGCCTTCACACTAAACAAATATTTCCCTGGTTCTAGATTGTTAAATTCCTTCAAGTTTATATCTGACCATGCTGACCATTTATCATTATTGAGGGAATAGCTGTACCTTACATCATTTGTTTTATCTAACTGATTCGTTGAAAAAGAAAATTTAATGCTGTTTTGAAGATAGTCTAGTTCCGGCTTTTGGTCTGCAATTTTAGTGTGCCCACCAAATAGTAATTGCCTATCAGTATTACCTGCTAACACTTCTGTAAAACGAATTTGGATTTTTTGTTCAAGTATTAGCTTATCAAAATCTATCAATATTACCCCTTTGTCTGTGCAGACGAAAACGGTAGATCTATCAGGCGCATAAATGTTTTCGAAGCCCCCGATTAATTTGCCATTAACAAAAGGAGCGCTCTTTTTCTTGACATTTTTTGATATTATTGCATCATCCGTCAACAATACGCCACATTCCTTATCATTTACATACCATATAGCATCATCATTATCTTGAAAAAACCTTCTTACATTAGTCTTATCCCCTATGAGCTCTGTCAATTCTTTTTCCTCTAAAAACTTATCCGAATCAGGAAAATAACGATGAATACCTGTTTCACTATTAACGTATATATCATTTTTGATCCGTACAACGTAATTGGTTAAATTTGCCGGCAAGCCATTGCGTTTATCATAATTTTTTGCTTTGATTACCGATTTGTAATTATGGCTAATTGTAAGTTTATATACTCCTCGATACGGATGAGATACCCAAATATCATCGTTTTTATCCTTCGCTATTATTCTGGCTGATTCATTGAATCCTTCAATATTTTGCATAAACTTCCAGTTAGCACCGATCTTAGTGCATAATTGCAAACCTTGGTAAGTCCCCGTAATCATTACATTTTTGTCAGATACTGGTATAAATCGCCACGTACCTATATAGTCTTTCGAAATTTTGATGGCCCTATCATTGATAATTTGAAAAGCACCTTGGTTATGTCCCATCATCAGATCATCACCTATGATATCTAAGGCCCAAACTTGACCATCCGAGTTCGCGATTTTCTTAAAATCTGTAGATCTATATTTTTGATTTGGTAACCATTTGGTATAATAAAGACCATTGTTCGTACCCGCGTACAACCTGTTTTTATAGATTTTGATGGCATAAACACCACCTTCCAAATCACCATCGGGATATATCAGGCTGTAAGCCGAGTTCATTAATATTTGATCTATTCCGTTAGTAGTACCAGCCCATAAACTGCCATTATAATCCTTTACTAAAGAAATGATAGCATTGGTCTGAAGGCCTTGTTTCTTAGTAATATTATGTTGCAATACACCTAGCGTATCAAAAAACATAATTCCTTGCAATACTGAACCGACAGCAATCAAGTTAGGGTCGATCACTAACGCCGAACTTAAGATTTTACTGTCCAAATTTATTGAAGATACAAACGACTTGAATACTCTGCCATTATACTCATAAATTCCATTGCGCTCAGTCACAAAAAGATATCTATCTTTCCTAAGCTTTAAGATGGTTTCCAATTTTTGTCCAACGAAGATCTCACTGCCCGTTACAAATTTGCTTTGACCGTAATTCACTTCATAAAGGCCTTTACTAGGATCCCCACAGAAAATTTTACCATCCAAATATTGAACGAAATTGAAAAGAGTAGAACTTAACGTCAATACCTTTATTGACTTTTGATCATACTCAAAAATTTTATTGACGGATCTGAAGATCACTTTTTTTCCGGCCAACTGTATCTCCCATACATCTTCCAGAGATTTCACATCATTTGGTAAAAGATGTTTTAAACTCTTATAAGTTAATGTCCCATTGGCGTCTGGATAAAAATAACCCACTTCATCTTGCCCACCAACATATATTCGATTTAGTTCTGGGTCCCATGCAATAGACCTTACTATCGTCTTATTCGGTAATTGGTAAAGCATCCATTTATGCCCGTCATACTTTAGTAATCCTTCATTGTTTGCAAAATATACATATCCTTCTTTAGCTATGGCAGCGTCCCAGTTTTCAGTCCCACCTTTGTAGTTAGTCTTCGTGAAATTTGTGATGTAAGGGTTATATATATTTATTGCTTGCGCGCTCCCCGCCAACGAAGATAGAAAGGCAAGAAAAAAAAAGACCGACTTGACCAAGGTGTGGCTCATAATTTCAAATAATTGATAAAAGTACATTTTTTTTTGTTGTAGTACCATAAATACATTTATGATGTAGAAGCTAAGTAGAAACGACATTTTTTATGCAGCACAAATTTAGCTCGATTATCTACAATCGTTAGGCTTTGACGATATATATTTTTGAATTTTTAAATTCCTACAATCTCGCTGCCCTTCATGTTTCTAATCAAAATAAACTTCAGCTTTAACAAATTGATGTAGTAATGATGTAGCCAGTAATAGAACTGTGTTTATTATTAAGTTTAGATTTGTGGTTATTAAAGCAATACAACTTACTTACATTTAAGCCACATATTTA
The DNA here is from genome assembly GCA_031373565.1 of Saprospiraceae bacterium. Classification (GTDB taxonomy): domain Bacteria; phylum Bacteroidota; class Bacteroidia; order Chitinophagales; family Saprospiraceae; genus OLB9. The sequence continues at coordinate 1,603 of JANMMV010000070.1, read as the reverse complement.
TGATGAAGGTTTTCTACACATTTCTTTTGTGTTTATTAGCAGATTTGATTTACGGCCAAGTATATGTTCAAACACAAGTAGATGCGACGGTAGGTATAGATCGAAAAAACTGGAATGGTGGAAGCACAGCATTCCATAGTGAGGGCTACGCTCATGACTTTACGCTTCCAGCGAGTACTGGTCCTTGTAAGAAGATTACTAATATCGCTGTCGCTATAAATATTACTAGTTATACGCTCAATCCTTCGAATCCTCCCGGTTGTACCCCAGGTAATGTTTACATAAATCAATATTATGGATGTGGAGCTTATGCAGGTGGCGCTTCTTGCGAAGTAAGTAGCCTAATTGCAGAACCCAATTATCCTACTGCCGGTATCGTTGGTATTAGAAATTTCAATTACGGATGTCCGTTAAATGGTACAGGACTCCAAGCTGATTTTGGTGGTAATTTCAGTGTGGATATAATCCCGTTATATACTCCTGGATGCGCTCCTACTTGGAATCAAGCAATCAGCTTAGGATATATATCCTACACCTACACAATTACAGTGACAGTGACAGTTCAAGATATTACTTGTACCGGAGTCGGTTGCTTAGCGCCAGCTACAACTATGCAGCCTTGCAATGATGGAAATCCATGCACTATCAATGATATGCAGACTATATTAAATTGTGATGGAAGTATTTGCTCAGCGTGTTTGGGAACTTCCGTGGGTACACCACCAACACCGACTTTCACACAATTGGGACCATATTGTCAGAATGCTACGCCAGGTGTATTGCCAACAGTCTCAAACAACGCTCCACCAATCAACGGAACATGGTCGCCAGCTGTCATTAACACTTCCATTGTAGGAACTCAAATATATACATTCACACCAGCAGCTGGAGAATGTGGTACGACCACAACAATGAGCATTACAATTACTCCATCCCCAACACCAACCTTCTCACAACTAGGGCCATACTGCCAAAATGCTACGCCAGGTGTATTGTCAAGTATGTCAACTAATTCTCCACCAATTACCGGAACATGGTTGCCAGCCCTAATAAACACATCCATTGTCGGAACCCAAGTATATACTTTCACTCCCACTGCAGGGCAATGTGCCACTACCGCGACAATGAGCATCACCATAACTTCACCACCAACACCAATTTTCACCCAATTGGGACCTTATTGCCAGAATTCGACACCAGGTATTTTACCAACTGTCTCAAACAATGCTCCACCAATCAATGGAACATGGTCGCCAGCGGTCATAAACACTTCCGTTGTCGGAACTCAAGTATATACATTCACACCAAATGCGGGGCAATGCGGCACAACCACGACCATGAGTGTTACAATTACTGCAGCACCTACACCAAACTTCACTCAATTAGGACCTTATTGCCAGAATGCTACTCCTGACGTTTTACCTACCATGTCTAATAATTTTCCGGCCATTACCGGAACTTGGTCGCCTGCTGTCATCAGTACAACTACAGTGGGAACTCAAGTATATACATTTACACCAGATGCGGGGCAATGCGGTACTACCACGACCATGAGTGTTACAATTACTTCACCACCAACACCAAGCTTTAGCCAATTGGGACC
>JANMMV010000626.1:0-2167 GCA_031373565.1 Saprospiraceae bacterium | reverse complement strand
GCGGATGTTTCAAAGATTGTTGATGGCCTAGATATGACTCAGCAGGTCTGGGAACACGGGGACACGCGAGAGCCCATAGGTGTTATGAAAAATATGGGAAAGGATAAAGTATTTTCAGTTATAACTCCCGTAAGTACCTCGGATATTAAAGAATCTAACCTATTATTTTCTCCTAATCCTGTATCAGGTGATTTTATCAATGTAAACAAAGATGGAATCCCTATCGAAGGTAGTTGTATCATCTATGACGTCATGGGCAAGTATATTACAAATACGCAAGTGATAAGCGGGCAAATTGCCTTGAAATTATCAAAAGGTGAGTACATCGCAGAAGTTTTAGATTTGGCTGGCAAAAAATCCACATTTAGGTTTATCAAGCTATAACACGCTTGAAAAATATTAAAAATACCGTCTTTATTACCGTACTCTTGACAGTCTGGTTTGCTAGCTGTGTTGATGAACCAGTGCTAAGTTCTGAGCCTGAAACTAATTTATTGTTTAGTCATCCTAGATATGGTGAAGTCCCATTATCAGCTGATAATTCCTACACTGATGCGCGATTAGCACTGGGTAAAAAACTATTTTACGACAAGCGATTATCTCTGGATAGCTCAATCAGTTGTGCAAGTTGCCACAACCCAAACCTAGCATTTGCGGACACGTTGTCCATTTCCCCGGGCGTTTTCGCGAGATTGGGTACGCGCAATGCACCTTCTCTCGCTAATGTCGGTTATCAATCATTTCTAAACAGAGAGGGCAATCTCCCTACCCTAGAAATGCAGATGTTGGTTCCTATCCAAGAGCATGCAGAATTTGGCTTTAATATGATAAAGCTAGTGGAAAGATTGTCAACAGATAATGAAGTGCAAAAAATGTCCCTAGCAGCCTATGGTAGAATTTTAGATCCTTTTGTGGTAACACGTTCAATCGGCTTATTTGAACGGAGTATCATTTCATCAAATAGTAAACTAGACCAATTTCTTGCTGGAAATATTTTTGCATTAACGCCTCCTCAAAAACAAGGGTTAGCCTTATTTAATGAGCATTGTACGGGCTGTCACGTGATTGACAAATTGCAACCCCTGACCATAGCTAATAACGGTATTTATGAAACGTACAAAGATCCAGGATTGATGCGCATAAGCAGGTTGATGCAAGATGAAGGCAAATTTAAGGTTCCAACCCTGCAAAACATTGCGATCACTCCACCCTATATGCACGATGGTTCTATGAAAACCTTGGATGAAGTTTTGGCTCACTATAATAATGGCGGACAAAATCATCCTAACAAGTCCGTTTTGGTCAAAAAATTAGGCATGACATCAAATGATCTAACCTATTTGAAGGCATTCTTAAAAACGATGACAGACGAGCAATTTCTGAAGGATCCGACATATAGATAAAGAAAACGGGAAAAGAAAAAGAAAAAATAGAGTGTACCAAAGGGATCACAATGGCGATTCGCTTACATGAGCTAACAACTAAACAGTTCTGAAGCGCCGATAAATAAACATTGACCTTCCCAATTGAAAAATTCCGCTATATTTACAGCCTTTACAAACATCTTTATTTTTACGATCATGCGCTTCTTACATTTTCTATTAGTACTTCTATTGTCCAATTCTATGTACGGACAATCACCATTGAGTAATGATAAAAGTATTTCTGTTACTAAACATACTCTAATTACCGCAAGTGGCAAAGTAATCAAGTATACAGCCACGTCGGGCTATATGAATCTTGATACAGAAGATAATAAACCACGAGCAAAGATGTTTTTTACATCATATATGGTTGACGATGCTGGCCCCATTAAGATTAGACCCATTACTTATACATTCAACGGTGGTCCTGGGTCATCATCAGTGTGGTTGCACATGGGTGCACTAGGTCCTAAGCGGATTATGATGAACGATGATGGTTCGTCGCTCAAGCCACCTTACAAATATGTTGACAACGAATATGCATGGTTAGAATATACTGATTTAGTATTTCTCGATCCGATCATGACGGGCTACAGTCGTCCTGCTGATGGCGTAGATAAAAAAGAGTTTTTGGGTTATAATGAAGATATAGCCATCGTAGGTCAATTTATACAGCGGTTTTCGACTAGATCGGGACGGTGGGCATCACCCAAGTACCTAGCTGGAGAAAGCTATGGAACAAC
>JANMMV010000614.1:0-6692 GCA_031373565.1 Saprospiraceae bacterium | reverse complement strand
TCAAGACAATACGGCTCCAACGGTAATTTGTAATCAATTTGCGACGGTAGGTCTTACTAATGATGGCACAGCTTGGGTACCCGCATATGTTTTAGATGATGATAGCCATGACGAATGTTTATTGGATGGTTTCTTAGTACGTCGTATGACCCAAAATTGTGGTGACTGTGATCTGCCGAAGTTTGATGGATTCAAATATTTAGGTACTGTGGGGACAGGGGCTGCTAAACGATATTATTATATTTCAGAGCATGAAAAAAATCCTTCAGTGGCACTCAAAAGAGCTAAAGCTATGGGTGGTTTTGGTGTCTCGTTCGAGTCTACGGCAGAGCGAACAGCAGTCAACAACTTAGTGAAAGCTTGCGGACCTGACCAAACCTATATCACTGGTTACACAGATTTAGATGTGGATGGTAATTATGTATGGGAAAGTGGATCAACATTTGTGATGCCAGTAAACACTATCCTGCCAACTTCTATAACGCATCCAGGATATACATACATAGACGCAGACGCAAATGTTTTATATAGAACAGAAAATACGGATACGCATAAGGTGGTGATAGAGATCACTGATCCTTGTGGCTGGAGTTCATATACTAAATTCTGTTGTGCTGATGTTCATCCGACTAATCACCCGATGGTGCAGTTTAGAGCGCTTGACGCAGAAGGGAATTTTAATGATTGCATGGTTAGTGTGATTGTACAAGATAAAGTAGGACCAACTATTACATGTCCAGCGGATCTGACTGTTACTTGTGATTTTGTATATGATGCACGTAATCTACGTAAAGACTTCGGATGGCCTGTATATCAAGACAATTGTGATGACAGAACATTGAGACAAGACTCTACTATCAATATCAATTCATGTCGTACTGGTTCGATCAGCCGAACATTTACAGTGACTGATAGAGGAGGCAGAAGTGCGTCATGTACACAAGTAATCACTTTTAGACCAAACCCATTATTAGTATACAATGGACCTAGACCTGCAGACTGGCCACGTGATACGCTGCTAGCTGGTTGTGGTAATCCTGATGCGCCTGCGTTCTCACCAGATAGACTTGGTCGACCAAGATTAACTAATGGCTCTTGTTCATTGGTTGCTGCTGATTTTGAAGATCAAACATTCAATTTCAATAATCAAGGGAGCCCAGCTTGCTTCAAGATTTTGAGAAAGTGGACGGTTATCGATTGGTGTAAGTTTGCGCCTAATCGTAATGATCTAGGTGTTTTATATCCTAAAGATTTGACATATGGTGTCAATGCATGGACAGATACACAAGAAATAAAGGTTGTGGACAATGAGGCACCACGTATTGCACCATTGGCACCAGTGGTTAATGCAGATACATTTGATGATAATTGTGAAGAAGGTAATATCAATCTAACAGCTACAGCTACAGATGTGTGTACTACTATCCTTAGATGGAGATATATAGTACTTGTTGATGGTATTCAATATAAAACAGATTCAGGTAATGGCAATACGATTACTGCTAGTGGCTTGTATCCTGTAGGAAGTCATGTTATCAAATATACTTTTGAAGATAAGTGTGGTAATCTATCTAATGCTGAGCAAAAGTTCAATATCATCAACAAAAAGGCACCAAATGCGACATTGCTTAATGGATTGTCAATCAACTTAAGTCCAACTTCTGATGGAGAAGCTGAAGCTGAAATATGGGCATCAGACTTTGACCTTAAAAGCTCGCACCCATGTGGATATGACGTGAAGTTATCCTTTGCTCCTTTTGTAAAGGATACGATCAAAGGTAGTAATGGTCAGGACAGCGTAATCTTAGTCGGAACACCAAATTTAGGTTTCGATTGTGACGATATACGTAGACATAACATAACGATCTATGTTGCTTCGTTAACTTTAGATGGCTTAATAGTAACTACAACTGTTAACACATTTATTGATGTTCAAGACAATAACAAAGCTTGTAAAAAAACAAACAGTAGCATCAATCTAAACGTCTCTGGTAGAATAGCGACGGAGAATGATCTTGAATTGCAAGAAGTCAAAGTGGTTTTGGTAGGTTCGGAGAAAGAATTCATGACCAATGATGAAGGTAATTTTGCATTTAGTAACTTGGTAAATGGAAGTAATTATGTAGTAACTCCGTACAAAAATGATGATGTCTTGAATGGTGTATCTACGCTAGACATCGTTATGATCCAGAGACATGTTTTGGGATTAGATAGATTGACTTCGGCTTATAAGATGATTGCGGCTGATGTTAACAACGATGGAAAAGTATCTGCAAGTGACTTGACAGAGCTTCGTAAAGTAATATTAGGTACTTCGTTACTAATCACTAATAATACTTCTTGGAGATTTGTTGATAAAAAATACCAATTTATAGATATTGCGAATGCGCAAGGAGAGGCCTTCCCAGAGGTAAACCCGATTAATAACATTACTACAGATATGAAGACCGACTTCGTTTCTGTAAAAATAGGAGATGTCAATGGAAGTGCGACTTCCGCTGCCAAGGGCGATAAGTTTGAGAATAGATCTCAAGCGACGTTATCACTTTATACAGATCAGGCATCAGTACCTGCGGGTAATACAATGCGTATACCTGTAAAAGTGAGCGAAGCTATAGCTTTGACTGGATTGCAAATGACGATGACTTTTGACCCCCAAGCGCTTAGTTTTGTTGGTGTTGAAGCAGCAACTTTAGACATCTCCGATGAAAATCTAGGAACTACAAATGTAGATCGTGGACTATTGGCAATGAGTTGGAATAAAGCTAATGTTGCCAATTTGAAAGCGAATGATGTATTATTTTACTTAGTTTTTGAAACTGATAAAGTAACAAATACTTTCAATGCAGTGCAGATTTCATCAGATATCACTTCTGCTGAAGCCTATACCAAAGACGGCCAAGTAATGGACATCAATTGGTCAGTTCGAGCAGCTAGTAACTTCGCATTATATCAAAATGTACCTAACCCATTCAAAGATGAGACGGCAATCAGTTATGATTTACCGCAAGCGATGGGTGCAACGCTTACAGTGTATGATCTATCAGGTCGCATATTGAGAACCATTGATATGAATGGTGTAAAAGGTAGAAATCAAGTGACATTAGAACATCAAGATTTATCAGCTGGTGTACTTTATTATACGTTGAGAGCTGGTGATTTTGTAAGTACTCGAAAAATGATCGTGATCGACTAAGATCAATCAATAAGAATTTCATGTGATTTCATGATCATATGTTTTAAGACCCGGTTAATGAAAAGAAACCCTGTGTATTGGAGAATACATGGGGTTTTTTCTTTATGGCAGTAATAGATCCTCTAAGACAGATCTTATGATGGAATCTGTAAAATATATATGGTTCATTTAACATAGACTGAACCAAAATAATTGTAATATTGTATGAAAATGTAATGTTTCAAGATGAAAACTAATTTTTATACTAAAATTTTAATTGCACTGCTAATAGTTGCCATTTTGCCTTCTTGTGGCAAAGAAGAAAAGATTGAATGTCAGCCTAGTGTTAATGATGACTGCAATATTGCTGAACCTAAAGCCAAGCGACTTTTTGAGACTTGTTCTGATTTCCCTAAAGCTTTTTATTATACAAATGATGGGGACCATTTTTTATTTGCTGATCCAACGCAAATTGGGGTAAATTTAAAGCTCTTTGTTTTTAATGTTAAATCTCAAAAAGTCGTAAATAGCTTTGAATTAGAAGAGAATTTTGGGAATTTATATTTAAAAGGTGATTTTGTTTATCAAAGCAAGAGTGGAGGCGTTTTTGTTTATAATATGAAAGATAAAACAATTAAAAATCTCATATCATCAACCAAAAATCTATATATCACTCAATCGGATAATTTTTTAAGTATTGTGGAAACAGAGAGCGTAGGCACACATAATTTCACCACACAATGCAAACTTTATGAAGTAGATATGGTGACAAGCAATGTGAAGGAATTTGGCAAAATCAGAGTGTATAAAGATGCTTTGTATATGAGTGCTTCTAAAGTCGAAGGAGGTGTTTTAGTTAATGTAATTACAAAAGATAGTTTATTTCGATACAATGTTGAGACAAATGCAAACTTGAAGCAAGCCAGTCTTAATTTATCTCAACCTTTGGCGTTTTACGTTGATATTACTGATAATGTTGCCATTTTTACAATGAAAGATCATGCTTATTATTACAATTTAAAATATGATAATGGCGTTGAAGAAATACCAACGGGGTCATTTGTGAGAATATCTGATGAATATTTTAATATGAACGATATGCTAATGAGCTGGGAAAATCTAAGCGCTATCTCTGATTATGCGGGTCCTCCTTCAGGATTTACTCCTTTTAGGACAAAATTATTTTTTGATCGAGATTATTTTACTTTTTCAAGTGGAGACTCTTTGATAGTTCAAAGGTTGAATCGCTCTGCGCCAGAAAAAGTTTTCAAATATTGCAAGTCATTAGAAATGTATAATGTTATTAAATATTACGATAACAAATTCTATTTAGTCAACTTTGCAAATGCATCTGACTACTTGACCGTCTCGCTCAATTAAATATAAGGCTAGTGACAATTGTCAAAAATTTTGGCTCGATATATGCATATTATGTTTAGGTAATACTGCAATATTGAAAAGCTGTTTTGCCGCGATAGGGATAGAAGAGTATGACCTAAAAGGTCAGCAACGGATAGCCCGGCCTGCAAGGATCGCCCAAATCTATTAAATTGTAACAAACTAATACTACATTTGCGCCCGACAAATAACGAAATAGAAGACTTGGAAAAGCACATACCAGAAAATTATAAGATTTTTCAGCCACTATTGTTGGCTGTGTGTATCGCCATAGGTATGATGCTGGGTTATAAGATGAATGAAAATGTAGAAGGTCCTTTGTTTGGGATGTCCGATGCACCTGAAGGAAACTACCAAATGGTAGGCAGGGTGGAGGAACTCCTTCGATTTGTAGAGAATAAGTATGTAGATACTGTTGATAGTGAGGCTTTGGTAGACGAAGCTGTGATGGCTATGATGGACAAACTAGATCCGCATTCGTCCTATATGTCGGCACAAGATGTCGCAGAGGCGGCTGACGACATGAACGGTCGCTATTACGGGATAGGGATAGAAAACTTCCTTGTAGATGATACGATTTGTGTTTATCGAGTGCTCGAAAATGGGCCTGCAGCCAAAGCTGGTCTAAAGGCTTTTGATCGATTAGTATCCATCAATGATACGATTGTGGCTGGCAAAAAATTAAAATTTGAAGATGTAAGGGCTATGCTCCGAAGAACAGACGGTACGATCATCAAGCTAGTTATACGCCGGCAAAATCAAACGATCAACCTCAATGTCAGAGTGGCCATCATACCTATCAAAACGGTTCAAACAACTTATCTCCCTGATACGCGGACTGCCGTGATTAAGATAGATAGATTCGGGGTTAAGACTTACGCTGAATTTATGGAGGAGATTGAGAAAAATTTTATGGATGTAAAAGGTGGTGGGCCGAAGGACAAGGCGCAACATTTGATTATAGATTTACGTGACAATCCTGGTGGTTATCTACCCGAAGCGACTAATATTCTTTGCCAGATATTTGAGGAAAAAGATCAACTCCTTGTCTATACTGAAGGCAAGTCAAACAAAAAGAATGAGTACAAGACCACTGGTAAGCGTTTTTTTATGATTGACAAGGTGGCTGTACTCATTGATGAGAATTCGGCATCAGCCAGTGAAATCATAGCAGGAGCTATCCAAGACTGGGATAGAGGTGTGATCGTCGGTCGCCGGTCTTATGGCAAAGGACTAGTGCAAGAGCAATATGATCTCAATAATGGTGGTGCAATTCGACTGACCGTAGCAAGGTATTACACGCCGAGTGGTAGATCGATTCAGCGACCTTATGATGATAAAGAGAAATATTACGGTGATGGCGACGAAAGGTGGCGTCATGGTGATTTGTTTCATGCAGATAGTACCGTCGTCAAAGGCGCTAAAAACTTCAAAACCCTTGTTAAAGGTCGAACGGTGCAGTCTATCGGTGGTATCACGCCGGATATATTTGTGGGTATGGACACGATCTATCGCAATGTTGATTTCGCTATGTTAAAGTCATATATCCCTGAGTTCCTTTGTAAATATGCTATTTCAAGAGGTGCAATGCTGCCTTCTAACGCAACTGAAATCTCCGCATGGAAAACGCCAGATAACTTTTACAATGAGATGCTGTCCTATGTCTCTCGTAAAGAAGATAAGATCATAGCAATCTCGGCATCAAAGATGAAATACCTTGATGTGGATGTAAAATCAGCTTTGGCGCATATTTACATGAATGAGCATGATGCGCATGCTTTTCTTTATAAGGATGATCCTTTCATCTTGAAGGCGGTGGCTGCTATCAAATCAGGAAAGTGATTTTGGGAGAGAACTCTAGAATATCAATAATAAAGAAAAATAGTTTTGCAAAGATTTGACTTGCAGATATTTGAATTGTAGATGTGTCAATTGTAGATGTTTGAATTGCAAAGGTTTGATTGTCAAAAGTTTGCCTTATAGATGTGAATTGCCACAGGTTTGATTATCCACACAGTTGAATACCCACACATTTGATTTGTCACAGGTTTGACTTGCAGATGTTTGAATTGCCACAGGTTTTAACCTGTGGCAAGTAATAATGTACTATTTTGGGCTT
>JANMMV010000609.1:0-2505 GCA_031373565.1 Saprospiraceae bacterium | reverse complement strand
GAGAGCAATACTACTTCGAGATTTGCAACCGCCGACGCAGAAGACGTAGTATTTGCTGAAAGCAGATCCCCCCATGTCGTCAAAAACAGTAAAATTCCATTATCCCATTTGCAGTTATTCGATGTACCCAAACATGGATTCAATCTACTATTGAAAATACCTATCAAAGAACATGAGCTTTTTATGAAGTCGCCATGGACAGTGTCCGTGGCGACATTTGTATTTAAGCCCACCCGAAGTCTTAGCGGCCAAACCGAATATGTAAATTACAAAAATCGCACTGAAACAAGCGATCCTTCTTTTACGGTATCAGTGATGGCTGGCAGATCCATTTACAAGGGAATAAAAGGGCATATAGGATTGCAATACGATGCGATCAATGAGTATCACCAAGGAAAATCTACCACAACAAGAACCGAGAAATTACTCTCTGATTCTGCTAGCTACTACCTCATAAATGCGAAACCAGTTTTTATCGCTGGAGAACTTTCGAAGACGATCACTGAAGGTAAGCAATATAAAGTACCTAATACCCTTCAACGCTGGAGTATACCTGTCGAGTTGAGCTATCAGTTTCCCATTGCAAAAAGATGGTTGATAGAACCAAATGTAGGTCTTTGCTATACTTTTAGCCAGCGCTTTGACGGTATTACGATCAATGAAGAAGGTGCTTATCTCGTTCATGATGTAGCTGCTTTTACAAAAATGTATAAGTATTCCAATATGTTTTCCTTACAGACTGGACTTACTGGACGCTATAGCCTTACAAACAAAGTTACCATTGATGCCAGATATCAATATGGTAGTGATTTGCAAAATACTTTACAATCCGCTAACAACAGCATGATGTACAGACGACACGCCTATGGTTTAGGATTGAGCTATTTGATTAAATAGCAACCAAGTCGCTCCTATGGAGTTACAAATGGCTAGAATGATTGACTTATCAGATCAAAACTTCACTTCGACCGTTTTTTTAGTTCCATTTCGCATGATTTCAACTGGCACAGTCATCCCATTTTTGAATATAGCTAGCGCCCGCATATAAGCTTGAATGTCTGGAATGGGCTGTTCTCCCATTTTGACGACAATATCTCCCTTGATAATGCCAGCATTTTGAGCAGGCTTACCATCTTTAACACCATCGATCTTGAGCCCTACGCCATCGTAAAGATAATCTGGCATAACTCCCATCGTCACCGAAAAGGCCATTCTCGTTTGAGATTCGTCGCGGGTTTTGGCAAAAGTGATGTTATTTTCAGCTTCCAAAGCGAGCACCACTTGCGTTATATATTGGGTTACATCATACATTCCTGCATAATTGACCAAAGGAAAATCATCACTTGGTTTGTGATAGTCTTGGTGTTGACCAGTAAAAAATGCCAACACTGGGATTCCTGAATTATAAAACGATGCATGGTCCGAAGGCCCTAAACCACTAGAATCCCGCTTAATGGTAAATTTTGGTGTCTTTATTTTGTCAAGGATGCGTCCAAAAACAGGTGAAGTCCCTACCCCACTGATGGCCAATTGTCGATCTTTATTCAATCGCCCGATCATATCCATATTTAGCATGTAAGCAATCTGCATACTTGAATCTCGATGATTGACATAATAGTTTGATCCCCACAAACCTTTCTCCTCACCAGAAAAACAGATAAAGAGATAATTATACTTCTTGAGTCCTAGTTTCTTGATTTTTTCTGCCATGTAAAGTACACCCGAAGTACCACTGGCATTATCGTCCGCACCGTTATGGATCGCTTTCTCCCCTGTCGAAAGAGAGCCTTCGTCGCCAAAACCCAAATGGTCGTAATGTCCACCGATGATCACTGTTAATGGAGCACCATTGTCAATAATTCCTAATAAATTCTTGCCATTGATCATCTCCCCATCTGTACTTTCTCCATGCTCATGGGGACTCTTAGATTTTTTGCGAGAAAAAAACTGCTCATAACCAGCTGTTCCCGCTGGTGCAAGGCCTATTTCTTCAAATCTACCTTTGAGAAAATCAGCAGCACGCTCCTCTCCTACCGTACCTATCTCACGACCTTCCATATAATCTGACGCTAATGTGAGCACATCCACAGACATTTGCTGTCGCTCAGTAGCCGCTGCATCGTCAATAATTGCAGCCTTCCTATTACAGGATTGTGACGTTACGACAATGACCAGGATGGACAAAAAATAAAAAGGAAACAAAAGACGGTTGGACTTCATAAGTGGTACTTTAGTGAGACAAATGTACATTATTTAGCAAAACAACTGCTGACAACTTTGCATAATTACACATAATTGACAATTGTAATGTGCGACATTGACCAAATTCGGTTACTTTTGTGCACATTTAATAACTTAATATCCTATTATGATAACCAGAATTATAGCTATTATTATATTGGCGTTTTCGCTTCCGTCTTGTAGTAGCAAAAAGTCATTTTTAAATACGCAACTTACGGCAGCACAAGATACACTCAGGTATGCAAATGAAAAACACCTTAAGAA
>JANMMV010000592.1:0-3818 GCA_031373565.1 Saprospiraceae bacterium | reverse complement strand
TTTAGCTTCGATCGCGCGACTGGAGATATGTGGGTCGGTGACGTGGGCCAAGATGTATGGGAAGAGATCTCAATGCAACCAGCTGGCCAAGGCGGACTTAATTATGGTTGGAGATGCTATGAAGGCAAAGAAACTTTCAATACTGGTGGCTGCAAAGCAAGTAGCATTTACACTCAACCGGTACACGTATATCTTAACAAATTTGATGTTGGATGTTCTGTCACGGGTGGATATGTATATCGTGGCACCAAATTCCCAGATCTGATAGGCAAATATGTCTATGTCGACTATTGTACAGGACGATGGTGGTCATTATCAAAAAACACGGATGGTACATACAAAAATACGGAGCTAGCCAATCTGGAAGAAGAAAACTATTCTTCCCTTGGCGAAGATGTAGAAGGTGAATTATACGTTTCGGGATTAGCCACTGGTAGAATTTATCATATACAAAGTGGACCATCTTCCGTTGCTGAACCTTCCAAGCCATCGTTAGACTTATTGATAGCGCCAAATCCAGCACAAAGCGTTTTGCAGTGGACAATTGATGGCATAAACACAAGTAAACCTCTTACTTACCAAATCATGAGTGCTTCTGGACAGATTGTAGATGAATGGCAAGCCGACTACGCTATGCAAAATCAACACAATATAGCCAATCTCCCTGCAGGAGAATATGTGCTTTTGCTCAAAGGACAACCCATTGCCGCGAAGTTTTTCAGTAAAATTTGATCTATGGGCGATCTTTAGGATGCAATATCTAGATCTACAACTACTGCTCAGAAGCACAGACATAAATCAGAGATGATGGTCCGATTATTTTTGCCTATGGAATAAAGTAAAAAAATAAGGTACTAATCGTATACAAATATGGACTAAAAAGCTTTATTTGTGGTGGTAAAGTCTGCGCCAATGAAAAAAAAGGGCGTTACATGCGTAGAATAACAAGAAAAGGCGAAATCAGCTATTTATTTTCTTCGTCTAATAAGAAGTTGGTGCAATAATATGACAAATACCCGTTGATAAACACTTTCCAATTGAAAAATATAGTTCTCTTGACAATATTATTTAGTTTTTTAGCTTGTAGAAATGAAGTTAAAACAACAAAAAATGCTTCAAATGACGAACAAATTTCAAAACTGAAAGCTAATAAATCAGATAATGATATACTTTCAAATGATATTAAATTTATAAATGATTCCCTTTTAAAAGGAAAGTTTAAATTAGACATATCAAAATATGAATTAGAAAACTCAAAAAAAGGATGTTTTCCTGACACTTTGAAAATGGAAGAATTTTATGAGTATTCACTTGAAGGAGATAGAACTTCAAAAAAAAAGTTTAAAAGTTTAGGAGATATAAATGCTGATGGAAAAGACGATTCAGTTTTTATTTTACCAGGTTTAGGATTGTGTGAAGAAGGACAATCTTATTATTTTACTGACAATATAATCCCTAGAATACAAACAGAATCAGGTTGTTGCCACGTAGAAAGTATTTTTAGTATTGGAGATATTGACGAAGATAGCGGAAATGAAATTGCTGAATATTATTCTAGTTGTGCCAGTAATTTTAAACATATTACAATTTGGACTTTGAAAAAAAATGAATGGAAGGAAGTTGAAGATTTTACATTCTACTATAATAACGGAAAATATGAAGCATTTAAAGACTTTGACAAATTATATAAGAAAATTGCAAAAAACAAATTCAAATTTTTAGAAATATCAGACAGAAGAGCCGATGGAGAACTCGTGATGGAATGGAAAACAATAACAATGAAATAATTACAGTACATCACAAGGTATAGCCAATTAGAAAAAATCACTTTGCAAGTAGAAATAAAAAATTCAAGAATCAAATGTTACAAATGCATGAGACCTTCAAGCACATGCATTTGTAAACACATAAGTCCTTTCCAGACTAAGACTCGTTTTATTATTCTTATGCACCCGAAGGAATATAAAAAAGAAAAAAACGGAACGGGACATATGACTAAGCTTCAGCTTGAAAATTCAGAAATTATAGTTGGTGTCGATTTCACCAATAATAATCGTGTAAATGAAATACTGATTAAAGAAAAAAGTTGTTCTTTTTTGCTTTATCCGGGTAAAGATAATTTCAACTTATCGAAAAGAAAAAGTGCAGAAATACACTCATTTATTGGTCATAATCCTTACATCTTCATTCTCGATGGCACATGGCCCTGTGCCCGTAAAATGCTTAAATTAAGTAAGAACTTGCAAAAACTAAAAAGAGTGAGCTTTGATAATAAAATAAAATCAAAATTTATCATCAAGCAGCAGCCAGAATCTCTTTGCCTTAGCACTATTGAGTCCGTTTATACTGTCTTAAATTTACTTAAGGAAAGTAACATTGAGCAATGCGACACAAAGGGTTTCCTTATTCCTTTTGAAAAAATGATTGAGTATCAAATCGATTACATTCTAAACCCAAATAGTAAAAACTATCGTTCAACTGCGAACAGAGAGATTACCCCGAAGAACATGTATAAGAAGAATCCAGCAGTAAGTATTATTTTTGAACAAAAATAGATGTAATTACTACATTTAAAAGGAAGATATATCAATTAGATATTGAGAAATCGAGAATGATTAATTTGAAATTATAATAACTGGCTATGACAAAAGCTACAATGCGAAGAGCGGGTAAATGCCGCAATCGTGTAGCTACAAGTTAAACAAAGTTCCGCACTTTGCCTTAAAACGTGTTTCTATTTAATTGATTATTAGCGAAATACCATATAAATTTATGACATTAATTTATCCTACAAATTGTATCAATTGTCTACTGAATTAATGATTTCCGGAGATCGACATGCGATAGATTTTCAAGCGTTTATGGTGCTCAAAAACTTTTGCAAACGCACCGTCTTATATGTAAGCTTAAGTAAGTAGATCACTTGTCGGCGCATCCTAGGTATGGTAGTAATCAACGAAGCATTGACACTCGTTTTAATTTTTTATAAACCGCACAACGTATTTCACGCCCTTTGAATTTATCGCCATGATAGTATAAATCCCGTTTTTATATCCCGATATATCAACTCGCTCCATCTCGCGCGAAGAGATCATCTTCGTTTGACTGACGAGTTGTCCAGTAGAAGTATAGATATTGAATTGGTAGCTATCTGCGGGCAAAGAAACGTTCAAGAAATCAGAAGCGGGGATCGGAACGACCGTAACTGACTGAAAAGTAGGATTGTCGGTCGCACTTACATCGGCATAACACCCCGTAAAATCAAATTCAGCGGCCGAAGCCCACGCATTGCCGTTTACTTCTGAAAGTGCGACCAATTTCATATATCGCCCTTCGCTACCGTTAGAAATTTTTACTACCTTGGGTGCGGCAGTATTTTCAAATTTACCAATAGAAATCGGCGTACCCCAATTATCTTGATTGTCGGATAAATAAAACTCATAATCAGCGATTCGTCCATTCTCTCCCCCATCTTGACGTGGCAGATAGATAAATTCAAATACCTTATACTTTCTTCCTAGATCAACACTGATATTATGCGGATATGGATCACTACCCGAAGACCATCGTGTGTGCCATATCGTTGATAAGTCCCCGTCAATAGCCATCGTAGCACGCCCTGGGTCCCCCACTTCTTCGCTATCAAAATCAGTAACTTCCCACTCACTCTTTGACAATCGGGCTGGATTATTGCAGGTTTCCACTGAAGGGCAAGGTCGCGCTTCGATCATGTTGTCAATGCGTTTTTCAGTGGTTTTGCCATTGCTTGTAACCTTGAGTGTGATACTATATTTTCCCGTTTGGCCTAGAACTATCTT
>JANMMV010000591.1:0-4041 GCA_031373565.1 Saprospiraceae bacterium | reverse complement strand
CCACCAGAAGGTAAGGTTTGATCCCATATGAGTTGTCCCAAGTATCCTAAATCTGTCCCACTAAACTGTAATGGAATATTGGACCAAGTGTGAAATTCATTTTCCTTACGTGCACTTCTGATAAAATTGATGCCCCACTTTGTCTTTGAAGGATCATATCGTAAAATAGAAAAAGGTATCGCCACTTCAACTATATAATAAGTATCAAAAATTTTAGTCTCACTAAACCAGGTATTGTCCCACGTAAAGGATACCTCTTCGTCAGCCGCTGTTATTTGACCTTCTGTTTGTGAATTAAAGGGCGACACAGAAAAATAAAATCCATTGGTTTTTAACCCTACAGGATCCAAAACTATACCGAGTCCATCACCTGTTCGCAATCCTTGGTCACGTTTTAATGATTGGACAATGATATCTTCCTTATTTACATAGATTTTCGCAGCTATATAAAGAAACTTCTCGTCATAAGTCACTTTTACTTCTGTCAGCGGATCAGATTTGGTTGTATTGGACGGGAATTTCATCCAAAAATCGCCGTATTGATTATGACTTGCCCATTCTACATCGTCCATTACACCATCTAATTTGATGGGATTCGTGGCTTTCTTGATTTGAATGGTTCGATCTTCAATATAACTAGGCTGCTCATCCTGACTAAATAAACTACATAGACACATTGTCAAACATACGCTGACAAATAACATTTTCATAGGCTTGTGATTTTAGTAAAAGAAAGTTCCTTTACTTCCTGGTATGTTTTACGGATTTGTACGCTTGTACTTTTTCCATATAGCCTTGAATTGCTTGGCCATCGCTTTCGACATTACGGGATTGAATTGGATGACTTCGCTCGGTTCTTCAAGCGCAGGTGCAGCCACCGCGATACAATCTGATGCACTATTTCCATTGTATATTCCTATTTCCATAACAAATGGCAAAAAATCGTTTTCTGGCAATAGCAAGAAATTATTTGTCATGTCTGCTTCTTTGATGCTATATTTTTTCTTGTATGCATCCAAGTTTTGTAATATTTGCTTAGTAGCAGGAACAATATATTTGTACTTAGTGCTTTGTCCAAGATTGACACTCACAAGTTCTGTAAAATCCTTGTTGTCAAGATCGTAGTGAAGAGATGGACTGACCACCCACACTTCTTTGGCCTTGTCTTCTAGTTTGATTAGTTGTTTGATTGTCATTATTACTGATTTTGTGGCTCAAATATAGTATTTTTTCATAATTTGTCAGAGCAGTGTTTACCAAAAAAATAGCTGACGCTTTCTACTTAAATCAAGTTGAACCTTTTATATAAGAGAATATTTCTACCTTTATGTCGATTTTGAATAACTAATATATACTTATGAAGACTGTTTTATCTTGCATCCAACCGACAGGGGATATGCACCTCGGTAACTACTTTGGCGCAGTCAAAAACTGGGTTGACCTTCAAGAAAACTATAAATGTTTCTACGGCGTCGTAGATTATCATGCGATGACGATGCCATACGATGTCAATAAGTTAAGAACAAATAGCTGGGATATTATCACTAATCTTATTGCCGTCGGTGTGAAACCTGAGCACTTATTTGTACAGTCACTTATACCTGAGCATACTGAGCTAGGGTGGATTTTTAACTGTTTCTGTTCATACGGGCAATTGCAACGTATGACACAGTTTAAGGACAAGAGTCAACAAGTCAAAGATGGCGGCAAAGAGGAATTTATCTCTGTAGGGTTGCTTGATTATCCTGTATTACAAACTGCAGATATTCTTATCTATAAGGCAGATTATGTACCCGTAGGTAAAGACCAAGAGCAGCACTTGGAGCTTAGCAGAGACATAGCACAAAGATTTAATAATCAAGTTGGTAAAGAATACTTCGTCCTACCAGAGCCATTATATACCGAAACGCCAAAAATCCGCTCTACGGCTGATGCCACCCGCAAGATGTCAAAATCTGCTGGTGAAAAACACTATATCAATGTCTTTTCGGATGAAGATACCATCCGCCGCCAAATCAAAAGTGCGGTTACTGACTCTGGAGACACACCGGCAGGAACGATGGCAGAAGGAGTGCAAAATCTTTTTGAACTTATCAAAGCATGTGGTCATACTGATGCGTATACTAGCTTGATGACTGATTATCAGACGGGAACGCTTAGATATGTAGATCTAAAACAGGCAGCTGCTGATGCCATTGTAAGTCTTACGTCACCTTTTAGAGAAAAACGCCAAGAATTGGCCACTGATAAAAAACGAATCAAAGATCAAATCAAACAATCATCATCTGAGATACGAAAAGTTGCGCAGCAAACGCTTAGAGAAGTGAAGGAATTGTGCGGATTGTTGAATGTATGAGCAGGTGAAAATCTTAATAAATCCAATGAGTTATAAGCAAAAAAAAAGTACTTCCTACGACATAGAAAATACTCTTTTTTATTATTTATGGATTATTCTTAATGATTCTTGAACTTCTTAATGGCGGCCGTCAATTTGGGTACGACTTCAAATAAATCACCCACTACACCGTAGTCTGCTGCCTTAAAGAATGGCGCTTCAGCATCTTTGTTAATGACTACGATAACCTTACTATTATTGACTCCAGCGAGATGCTGAATAGCACCAGAAATCCCTGCCGCTATATATAAGTTAGGTCTGATAGCAACACCTGTTTGTCCTACATGCTCATGGTGAGGCCTCCAGCCAGAATCGGCTACTGGACGAGAGCACGCTGTTGTCGCACCAAGTGACGCTGCTAATTCTTCAATAATACCCCAGTTTTCAGGCCCTTTCATACCGCGACCAGCTGAAACTACTAGTTCTGCTTCAGGAAGCGGTACGATTCCTTCTGATATCTTACGTTCGATGACTTTAACCGCTTGGGTTCCAAAATCTTTTTGTACTAATGTTGGAGCTACATCCCCACCAACGATTTCAGGTTGCAAGGTATTGCCGGAGACGCTAATCACCTTCTTATCCGTTTCAATACTGTATTTTACAATGGCTTTACCACTATATACTGACTTTTCTACCGTAAAACCATTACTAACGTTTGGAAGTGAGTTGGCACCTGAAACGTTCCCTGCATTCATTCGGATAGCGAGTCTTCCTGTAAGAGATTTACCATCTGCAGAGTGAGAAAGAATGACTATGTTTCCACCGTTTTCGGCAGCTACATCACTAATTACTTTTGTATATGACTTGGCATCGAATGATAATTGGTCACCACTGTTGACATGCAAAACAGTTTGAGGGCCATATTGACCTATGGAAGATGCGTTAGCGCAGGGGCCGACGACGATGGCTTTACAATCTTGGCCAAGCGATTGGGCTAATTTGAACGCATAAGTCGCCACTTCGTAGCCTGATTTTTTGATATTACCCTTAGGGCTTTCTATATATGCTATTACTGACATTTTCTTTCTTTATTAAATTTGAAATAATAGTTTAGTACAAGATGTTAAATAACTTTGGACTCTTCGTGAAGCATTCTCACTAGCTCGTCCATATTGTCTGGGTCGATCAATCTTACACCTGATTTGGCTGCTGGCAACGTGAAACTTATCGTTTTCACTTTACTTTCGTGAGAAGATCCAGCTTGTACATCGAGAGGCTTAGATTTGGCCATCATAATACCTTTCATGTTAGGAATCCGCTGCTCTGCAAGTCCTTTGGCACATGATATTACGACTGGCCCTTCGACTTGACAAACTTCTACACCACCTTCAATATCACGTGTAATTGTATGACTAGTACCATTACTTTCGAGCTTTACCGCATAAGAAATATAAGGAAGATCAAGCGATTCTGCAATCATGGCCCCTACTTCTGAACCATTATAATCTATCGTTTCTTTACCAGTGAAGATGATGTCATAACCTTGGGTTTTAGCGTAATCTGCTATATTTATGGCAGTGTGGTAGCCATCCAAAGCTTCTTGATCTATACGTACAGCATTGTCAGCACCTATTGCTAGTGCTTTTCGGATGATGATATCATTGGATGCGTTTCCGACGTTGATCACAGTAACCGATCCTCCATTG
>JANMMV010000562.1:0-1960 GCA_031373565.1 Saprospiraceae bacterium | reverse complement strand
TGATCGCTTCCATTTGGTGGGCTTGTTGTGATGATCTCTGCTGGAATGAAATTATTTCTATATACAAAAACTGGTATATTCAATTGCTCAGTGCTTGTCGAAGCAAATATAGTCACAGTACTTGAGCCAAAAGGTAACTTGTCCAAATTGGAAAGTGTAAGACTTGATTCACCTGGCAAATTTACTGGATTGGTACTAAAACTAGCTGAAACATCGAGAGGCAAGATTGAAGTGCTCAAAACGACATTTTGGTCTACAGGATCTACTTTTGCAAGCGTAAGATTTATTGTCTTTTGGGCTTCGCCACAGAGATCGAGGGATGATATATCAGATGTCAAGCTAAATGAAGTTGTTATTCTAAAGTTTACATTGGATACATCAAAAAAGATATTATCACTTGCCGCAACCATAATTTTTGCAGTGCTAGTTGGTAAAGATGGCGTAGTAATTTCTTGAGATCCATCATTTGCGACATTAGCGATCAAGAGATGCGGATAAGTCTTCCCACCATCGGTAGATAAAAATATGTCAACAAAAGCTGTGCTGATCGGTGCTACATTCGTTAGCGCCTTATCCCAGGTAACAGTTTGTGTAGAACCCGCTTTCCACGATATGCCAACGGTATTCGGATTAGTCACTATGAATGGTCCGGTAGCCAAAACACTCACTTTGATACTTGCCTCGTCTGTGCACCCTTTCCCAGGATGATTATCTCTGACAACACATCTAAAGTTCATTGATCTCGCCACCGTAGGTAGAACTTCCCATTGGCCATATTTTTTTTCCAGGTCTGGAAAATACCTTATGCCTGTCAACTTGGGAGGAATAGATCTAAATGCTGGTCCGCTGACATTGTTAGCTTTCGGTGGCATAGGTGCTAGTTCAGTATCAGTCTGCTCCCAACAGTAAGTTACAATGTCATCATCTGCATCTTCACTTGTGGCATTAAGAAAAAATGATGTTCCAGCAGGAATTGTATATTGCGTTTTTTGTATGCGAATCGTAGGTGGGTTATTTTCAACTGGCACTTGCACTGCGCAGCGATTTCCTGAGTTTGAAGTTATAAAAGATGAGATCTCCTGGATACTAATGGCATGAAAATGTGCATCACTATTATTTGCTACATCTGGCGGACAAATACCTGCATAACCCATAATGGAACTACCGCTCCCTGGCTCAGCGGCCGTAGATTCATTTATATTATTTCCACACGAATTATTAAAAGTATGATTAGCACCAAATTGATGTCCCATCTCATGCGCTACATAATCAATGTCAAAAGCGTCGCCAACAGGTGAATCTTGCCCGGTGACACCTTCGGCTTTGCTTGCACTACATGGAGCCTTCAACTGCGCTATGCCACCGCCTCCAGTACTAAAAACATGGCCTATATCGTAGTTATCTATACCTATGAGATTATTGCAAGTAGTTTGATTTTGCCCTAACATAGCCCCACCATCCGTATTACTGTAAGGGTCAGTAGATGCTGTCAAAAATATAAGCTTATCCGTATTGCCGATTAATATCATCCTGATGCCAGCATCGGTTTCGTAAACTCCATTTACTCTTGTCATCGAAGCATTATATGCCGCTAACACTTTTTCTTTCGTACCACCATGAAAAGCAGCGTATTCCCCAGTACATGCTAATGCTAATCTGTACGTACGTAATTTGCAATCTCCAAACAACATCTTTTGTTGGTGAAAGGAATTATCGATTTCTGGTATTCCTTCTTCGATGACGCTAGGTGCATGTTCGGTTAGACAGGTAAAAGGTATTTTTCGCGCCTTAAGATCGCTTTTATAATAAGCGAAGTAGTTGTCCGTGTCATGCAAAGCTATAGGATCAATGTAGTAAGCAGTGTTCCCTAAACTTAATACCATGGCATGTATACCATATGGCGACAGCGATAGCCTTAGTGTATGTAGACCGTCACTTGATTTGCCGGTATAAGATTTGA
>JANMMV010000535.1:0-7218 GCA_031373565.1 Saprospiraceae bacterium | reverse complement strand
GTAGCTAACATCGGCTATCATCCTTACATGATTGCGTACATAAAGTTCACGGGCTTGTGCGGGTATATCTGTATGGGGATAAAACAGCCCCAAAAACGGTTCAAGGTCTTCCCGTTTACTTTCGGCGTACACTTCACCATTATAATCTTTGTCAAAACAGTATATCATTACGCGGTCGTAACCCGTGATCAATTTTGTTTCGTTGGCAATGTCTTGGCAAAGGTTTTTTAGGTTATCCGACTTTTCTGTATGATAGGCAAAACGTTTTGTTTGTATATACAGGTCGGGGAGCTGCATATGCTCCTCCGCAAAAGGTTCCATCTCTAAAACAACCGTGTCCGCGCTTTTATGGGCAGAGGTACTATACAATTTGCCCTTCAAAGAAAAAACAAAAGGGCGTTCCATTTCATTGCCGTCTAATTTGTATTGGGCAGTAAAGGCACTTATTTCTGCGTTATCAAAAAACTGATGCAAACTTTTACCTATTATCTCATTCAAAGGCAATTCAAAATAGGTTTCGCAATTTTTACTCGCAAAGGCAATGGAATAATCAACCATTTTTACAGCAAGTAAAAGACCATAAGGCTGTATGCTACCCGGTATATGGATCGGTTCACTTTCGCAATTGGTAATCGTTACTTGATGGTCTGGAACCAAATTTTTAATTTTCATACTCATCAAGTTTTTAAGAATGTTCTAATAAACAATTATTTAGCAGCGAAAATGTATCTACAGCACTGTCTATAATTTCGTCTTCATTGGCGGTGGTTGCCCCTGCTTCACAAAGTAATTGTAAAAAGATTTTCCACATACTGCCTGTTTGCCCATTATAAGCCGTTAAATACGTTGTTTTTCCAGCAACTGAATCACCTAAAACTTTTGACAAATGCCTGTTAATGATTTGCCCACCAAGCGTAGAACCTTCCAGCACATACATACCCCCCAACGCAGCGGAAGCAGTTTGGTAATGGATACTGAATAGTTCATCGTTCACATAAGGCTGAACTGCTGTATGATTCACCAAGGCAAGGTCGGCTTGGATAAGGTGCGATTTTCTTCTGTCGTCAATTTGGAGCAATTCATTGTGCTTTAATAATGGGAATACCATTTTTTCAAAACCATATACAAAACCGTACATACTTTTTAGGTATTGAGTGTACTGAGTAATGGTCACATCCTGACTCATTAATGATTGCGACACACGGTTTTGCTCAATCAACTGGTGACTGTGTGCTGTTTTGCTGCGTAGTTGCTGTAAAAATAAAGTTGGCTCCAAGTGTTGCTATTTTAAAAATTAGATTTTAATAAATGCTTTATTTTAAACCTTCCCAATTAAGGGACAGGCATTTTTCCATCATGTTTTTAAATCGGGAGTAGCTGACCGGTTTGGCTAGGTATAGATCGGCACCGCCTTTATACGCATTTTCTATTTGTTGCGGTTGAGATGAAGTGGAGAGTATAACAATCTTAATACTGTTCCATCTTGCATCACCCTTGATTTCACTCAGACATTCGAAACCGTTTTTATGAGGCATGTTCAAATCAAGGAAAATCATTTCAGGGAGTGTGGTAGCTTGTTTCAAAAAAGTCATCAACAAAATCCCGTCTGCTGCTACTGTAACAAGTATATCCTGATTCAATTCAGATAAGACAGTATTGAAAAGGAGTACATCTTCCTCATCATCCTCTGCGAGTAGTACATTCTTGATTTGAATTTCGTACATAACTTATTGTAAAGTTTAGTTTTTTAGTAAAAAAAACTGCTTGTTTTGCAGTTATGGAGTATTTTTTTCCATCAATCTATTGAGTGTCTTTTCAATTATATTTTTCAGTTCTTCAAAACTTTCAGGTTTGCGTATAAAACCCGCGGCACCCATTCTTGTAAGCCTGTTTATGAGGTCCTGTTCAAACTCAATATCTCTGGCAAAAGAACATGTGAACATCACCACCTGCAAATCTTTTAATGCTGCATTTTCTTTAATCTCAACCAAGCATTCAAACCCAGTTTTAAGCGGCATGCTTAAATCCAGAAAAAGGACATCGGTGCTACCATAACTGGTTGAATTTCTAATAAGGTAATTCATTAGTTCCTCGCCGTTCTCAAATGTTGTGATCATTGTGGAAATGGGCAACACTGATAACGCACTCTTAAAAAAGATCTGGTCTTCCAAATCGTCCTCGGCAAGGATTATATTAAGTGGCTTGGTCATTTATTTTACACTGTTTTTATTTTTATTAATTTCTTTTCCGTGCAGTTGTCCATCAAATTTGACTGACTATTTGGCGATAAAATTTTGATCCTTTACGATACATAATTATGTAACAATTATTGAAAAAAAACATAATTAACGCATTATATTTTGTATTATTTGTTATTGATACCCCTAAAAACTGTCTACAAGCACTGCACTTGCATTATTTTCATTATTCCGTTTTTGTTAAGTCATTCGCCAATTTGGTAATTGATTTTTTTACACTATCAGATAAAGTGTCTGTGTAATAAGGTTCCGTTAGGGTCTTGATTTCGTGGGATAGGTCTGGGTGCTTTTTTGAAATTGTAACTAATGTCTTTAATGCATTATAGCGAAGGGAAGGATTTTTACCTATCTGTCCCCAAATTTTTGTGCAGGAGTCAAATAATTGACTTTCATATTCGTCATTTAATTCCATTCGTTGTAAAATCATCAATAACTCTCTCTGTTGATTGTCTTTTCGTTCGGGTAAAATATCAATTATTTTCTTTACATATTTGCTTACCCGTTTGTCGTTTTTGTCCATACAGCTCCACAAAAGCCATGAAGCTCTCCAAGAATATGGTTGTTTGTCTTCGATGGCTAATTTGATAGCTTCAGTAAAATCTTCTGGATGAGATTCCATGTACGCAATCATTTCAGCTTTATATGAGCTAGTCAGTAAATGCTCCAATTTTGATTCTATGTGCTTGGTCATTTATTAATCTTAATTGTCGTCAAGGTTTATCGTTGTCTTAACATGGCTTATTACTTTTTGCTATGCGGCACTTACTTTCGTAATATTTATATTTCTAAGTCCGGAAACAATTACAATTTGTTGATGTACATACCATTGTAAATAGATAAATGTCGATACAGGGGCTACAACATGTAGAACGATCACTTCACCATTTCCCATCCCGCATAAATAACTGACATTGACCTCGCTTCACAAATATAGCAAAATCATTGCACATAGCCAACCAATATTAGATGATATCTTTCAACGATGATGATATATCTCTAGTTTTGCCACATAACCAAACCAAAAATGTCCTGATCCTATCAATTTAGCTGTTTAACTATATCCATATTTTGGTGCGAAATTCGGTCAATACATATTTGATTTGCTACGATTTTATAGATAATCATATGTGACTTAACGTTATTTCTCCTATGCCCTTGTTTTATTTCATCAAGCGATTTTCCTATTTCAGCATTATCACCTATTTCATTTATGGTCTTGAAAATTTCCTACTAATAGGTATTCGCTCGTTGTTTAGACCACTGCTCAGCAGTGCATGATCATATTTCATCTAAATCAGCTTATGCAAGATGACTTATCTCAAAATAACATTAGGTACATCATTGGTTTACTGTGGGCATCGCTTACAGCTAATCGCTCAAAGCTAATCGGTCACAACTCACAGCTCGAAGCTAATCGCTCACAGCTCACAGCTAATCGCTCAAAGCTAACAGCTAACCCCCTAATTAATCTTATACCCCAATTCCAATTCGTCGATAACCCGAACAAAGGCATAATCTGCCGTCACTTTGTGGGCAAGAGAGACTAAATCTACTCCATTGATATCATCACCTTCGACCACTTTGATTTTGAGTGTGTGTGCGCCGGGCTTCTCGTCGATAATAGCCATCAGTTCTGTTATCAAGCTCTGGTCTAGGCGTTCTAATGGTATGCGGACAGTGATCAATTTTGTAAATGCCTTTCCGACGGTATCTAATAGCCTGATGTCTTTGGCTTTGAAGAAAGTACGATCGCTATTATATCCTTTTTCATTGATACCTTCGATGTACAACACTTGGCCTTTAGTGAGAAGATGTTTGTAGTTTTCGTATGATTCGTTATAGAGTTGGATCTGGAACGAACCTGTAAAATCAGCCATCGTAAATCGCGCATATCCAGTACCTTTTTGGGTAGTACCATGCATTGCATCGGTGACGATACCGCCGCATTTGATCAGTTTACCTTGGGTCTGCTCAGCATATTCCAGTGGGCAATTGATAAAATGCTTGAACTCTAAATGATAATCATCAAGCGGATGGCCACTAATGTAGATGCCCGTGACTTCTTTTTCTCTTTCGAGTTTTTCTAATTGTCCCCATTCAGGGATAGTCGGTGGTGCAGGGCGATCGATATAGCTTGTGGCAGAGTCGCCAAACAAAGACATTTGATTACTATCTTTTTGTGCTTGATAATTACTACCATAGCGCAACAAAACTTCATTGAAAGTCTCATTACGATCTCCTTGCGGCTCGACAAACTGTGCTCTGTGGAAACCACCAAACGAGTCAAAGGCACCGCCAAGCGCCATAGAATCCATACATTTCTTATTGAAAGAACGAAGGTTGAGCCGCGTCATTATTTCATATATGTCCTTAAAATGTCCATTTTTCTTACGCTCAGTTACAAGCTCAAGTATCGGCCCTTCTCCTACGCCTTTGAGTGCAGATAGACCAAAACGGATCTCGTCTTTACTATTGACCGTAAACTTAATATTACTCTCATTGACATCAGGACCAAGCACGGGTATCCGCAAGCGCGTGGACTCTTCTAAGAGCATATTGATCTTAGAGATGTCATTCATATTGTTATTGAGGTTGGCGGCCATGAATGCTGCCGGATAGTGCGCCTTCAGGTACGCTGTCTGAAATGCGAGGTACGCGTAGCAAGTAGAGTGTGATTTGTTGAACGCATAAGATGCAAAAGCTTCCCAGTCTGTCCAGATTTTCTTGACTTTGTCTTCGGCATGACCGCGCTCGGCACATCCTGCGACAAATTTAGGAAACATATAGTCCAGTTCCGATTTCTGCTTTTTACCCATTGCTTTACGCAATTTATCAGCGTCTCCCTTGGAGAATCCTGCCAATTTCTGACTTAACAACATCACTTGTTCTTGGTAAACCGTGATACCGTATGTCTCCTCAAGATACTCAGCCATATCGGGTAGATCGTAGGTGATGGCTTGCCGACCATTCTTACGTGCGATGAAATCCGGAATATAAGCCAATGGGCCCGGTCGATAAAGGGCATTCATGGCGATTAGATCTTCAAATTTGGTCGGTTTGAGATCTCGTAGGTGTTTCTGCATGCCCGCACTTTCATACTGAAATATGGCGATCATCTCCCCATTCTGAAAAAGCTCAAACGTCTTCTCGTCTTCGAGCGATATGTCATCAATGATGATATCTATACCATATCTATCTCTGATGATCTCAATGGCATCCTTGATGATCGTCAATGTTCGCAATCCGAGGAAGTCCATCTTGAGCAAACCCGATTCTTCGGCGACGCTGTTATCAAATTGAGATACTAAAAACTGAGCATCTTTGGCAACGGTTACAGGTACATAATTGGTAATATCGTCAGGTGTAATGATGACACCGCAGGCATGGATTCCCGTATTTCGGATAGATCCTTCGAGCTTACGCGCCGTCTGGATCATGTGGCCTATTTGGTTATTTTCGCCGGCCATTTTCCTAAAATCAACAGCCCTTGATCGCTCATCTTGGCCTATTAGTTCCTTGAAATCCTTGTCCATATCTGGCTCAGCCAAAACTTTCTTGAGTGTAGCCGAAAGGTGATTTGGAAAGGATTTGGTAACGCGTTCTACTTCATTGAGTGGTATGTTCATCACACGGCCTACATCCTTGAGGGATGATTTAGCCGCCATTGAACCATAGGTTACGATCTGAGCTACTTGATTTTTGCCATATTTGTCAACAACATAATCTAGGACTTTGCTCCGTCCCTCATCATCAAAATCAATATCTATATCGGGCATCGATACTCGCTCGGGATTGAGAAAACGCTCAAAAAGCAAATCGTATTTGATCGGATCAATATTGGTAATTGCCAGTACATAAGCGACGATAGATCCCGCAGCCGAACCACGACCTGGCCCGACAGATACCCCAAGTTCCCTCGCCTTGGTTGTAAAATCTTGGACGATCAAAAAGTATCCTGCATACCCAGACTTGACGATAACATCCAGCTCAAAATTGAGCCTTTCTTCGATTTCTGGTGTCCATATCGGATATCTCTTTCGTGCTCCTTCAGTAGAAATATGTCTTAAGTATACATTCTGGTCATCAAAACCAGCAGGCATCGGGAAGACTGGTAGTAAAATGTCTCTTGTGAGGCTAATTTTTTCGATTTTGGAAGCGATCTCCATCGAATTGGCTATCGCATCGGGCACATCACCAAAAAGAGTGTTCATCTCCGCTTTCGTCTTGAAATAGAAGTCTGAACTTGGAAATTTAAATCTATTGGTTTCTTCTAGGTGGGTGCCCGTATTGACACAAAGCAAGATGTCATGCGGTTCAGCGTCTTTTTCTTCAAGATAGTGCGCATCATTAGTCGCGATGACTTTGACACCATATTTTTTACCAAAACCGATGAGCACTTGGTTGATATCTTCCTGGCTCATTCCGCTGCCATCGATATTCTCTAGGCCACGATGCCGCTGTATCTCCAGATAAAAATCTTCACCAAAGATGTCTAACCACCACTGGAGTCGTTTCTCTGCGAGTTCAATATTGCCAGACAAGATTGTTTGTGGTATTTCGGCACCTAAACAACAACTCGTAGCGATCAGACCTTCGTGGTACTTTTCGATCAGAGATCTATCAATACGTGGATATTTGCCATACAGGCCTTCCGTATAACCAAGGGAACAAAGCTTAGAAAGATTCTGATAACCGACAATGTTTTTGGCAAGCATGAGCTGATGATAACGTTCATCTTTGAGTCCTTTTGATTTCTCAAAGGTCTTGATATGTCTATCTGCAGACAAGTAAAACTCACAACCGATGATCGGAAGTATATCATGCGCATTGGCTTCCTTGACAAACTTAAACACCCCAAACATATTGCCATGATCGGTAATGGCTACTGCTGACTGCCCATCCGACTTAGCTTTTTTCATCAAGCC
This sequence comes from Saprospiraceae bacterium, assembly GCA_031373565.1. GTDB lineage: Bacteria > Bacteroidota > Bacteroidia > Chitinophagales > Saprospiraceae > OLB9. The sequence goes on along the minus strand of JANMMV010000535.1, from coordinate 35 downwards.
TTTAATATCAGATGCACCATCGAGTAATGAAAACT
>JANMMV010000527.1:0-1955 GCA_031373565.1 Saprospiraceae bacterium | reverse complement strand
AATGCGCTTAATCAAGTTTTAGAAAAAGACTATGATTTATTGATGGTCAGAACCGCAAATAGACCCTTGGCAACTGGTAGGATGAAACCTTCTGAAGCAGTCATGTTTGCGGGAATATCGTGCTTGATTGGTATTTCTATCCTAGCAATGTTCAATCCATTAACCGCTTTTTTAGGAATGGTGTCGATGGTGATTTATTCTTTTGTCTATACGCCATTGAAGAGATATAGTACGCTTTCGGTGGCAGTGGGAGCAGTACCAGGGGCATTACCTGTACTCATTGGTGCGACGGCTTTTGATGGTCGTTTGACAGTGCTGGCGGTAAGTCTATTCATCATCCAATTTTTGTGGCAGTTTCCGCATTTTTGGGCTATTGGGTTTATCGGTTTCGAGGACTATAAGAATGCAGGATTTAAACTTTTGCCAGTCAGAGATGGGCAATTGGACCGTAACTTAGGATTGTCAAGTACAGTATATGCCATGTTGATTATGCCTATTGTGGCTTTCCTATTTTTTAGTTTTGATGCCTCATTGACATCGACCATAATCGTGGCTATATTGAGTATAATGTATGTTTATTTAAGTTACATGTTCCATAAAAAATTTGATAAGGCTTCAGCGTTAAAAGTGATGTTCTTCTCGTTTTTATATTTGCCTTTTGTCTTGATTGCTTATTGGATATTTTAACAAAGAATGGAAAGTAATATAATCATAGAAAATAAAAGAAATAGAATAGCTCCACAGAAGTTTGCGCTTTGGGCAGCTATGGCTAGTATTATGATGATGTTCGGGGCATTTACGAGTGCTTACATCGTTAAACAAGCGGCTGGAAATTGGTTAGAATTTTCTTTTCCATTTCAATTTTATATTAGTACAGCGGTCATATTATTGTCTAGCGTCACATTGCATATCTCGTTCAATGCTTTCAAAAATGAGCAAGAGAAGACTTATAAAAACATGTTGATTGTGTCGCTGATACTTGGGATTACTTTTGTAGTTTTGCAGTACTTGGGATGGATGGAATTATTTACGAGAGGTGTAGATCTCAAAGGCAATGTTTCTGGATCATTTTTTTACTTGATATCAGGGGTGCATGCGCTCCACGTTTTAGGTGGCATTGCTGCAATGATAGTAGCTATTATTCATGCATATAGCCTAAAATTTAATGTTACGCTCAAGCGTATTAATCGTTTTGACTTGACGATAAACTATTGGCACTTCGTTGATGTGCTATGGGTTTATCTATTTATATTTTTATTAGTAAGCAAATAAAATCAATCACAATAATGAGTTCAGATTCATTAACGCACGAGAAGCATCTAACAGAAACTGATCATCACCATGATGAGTTTAATCCAGAAACAGCCTGGAAAGGAGGTGTTGAACCATTCAAGGCTTCATACGGTAAGCTGATGATGTGGTACTTCCTGTTATCAGATGCATTTACATTTTCAGGATTTTTGATCGCGTACGGTTCGCTTAGATTTAGTGTGCCGACTTGGCCAGTACCTGATTTCGTCTTTAGTGCATTCCCAGGCGGTATTCATCATAAACCACTCCTATTCGTAACAGTGATGACTTTTATATTATTAGCGAGTTCATTTACAATGGTTCGAGCGGTACAAGAAGGTCATCGAGAGAACAAGCGCGGTGTTGTTGTTTGGATGTTTTGGACTATATTGGGCGGTCTCGCATTCTTAGGTTGTCAAGCTTGGGAGTGGACCACTTTGATGAAAGAAGAGCATATGTCAATCAAGGTAAATCCTTTTGGAACGCATACCGATAATGGAACATATTTGGAAGGTGACGGTCATGATATCAAAGCTGGAGATAAGTTTACGGCGGGGCAATCTTATTTGATTCACAAGAAAGGGGATGATTTTGCACCACTAAAATTTAGAATAGATGATGGTCCATATGCAGGTAAAGAGAGAGAGCAAGCTTTAGGGCCTAAG